>NZ_RZRX01000423.1:0-3192 GCF_003997405.1 Mesorhizobium sp. M2A.F.Ca.ET.042.01.1.1 | reverse complement strand
CCAGACAGCCTATTATTTCAACTTTCACGTCCACGACGTCGGCCACTTCACGGTTTTCGGTCCGACCGGTTCGGGCAAGACGGTCGTGCTGTCATTCCTGATGGCGCAGGCGATGCGGATTTCGCCCCGACCGCGATGCGTCTATTTCGACTATATGCGCGGCGCCGAGCTCTTCATCCGCGCGCTCGGCGGCCGCTATGAGATCATGGAGCCGATGCAGGCGACCGGCTTTGCGCCGCTCCAGCTCGAAGACACGGCAGAAAACCGCACGTTTCTGGAAGGGCTGCTGCGCTACTTGCTCACCCCAGACGACGGGTCGCTCGATGTGGCGGAAATGCGCGTGATCAACACGGCCGTCGACAAGGTCTACAAGATCCCGCGCCAAGAACGCACGTTCGAGTTGCTGCCAGAGGTGCTGCGCGGCTCGCTGACGCCCGGAATGAACGACCTCGCGGCTCGAATTGAACCGTGGCTGAACCCTGGCGACAAGGGCTGGCTCTTCAACAACCCCGTCGATCTCGTCGATTTCTCGAAGCCGGTGGTCGGGTTCGACATGACCAAGATCCTGGCCGACAAGAAATTGCGCTCGGCCGCCCTGCTCTACATCTTCCATCGGCTCGAAGAGATCATCGACGGCACGCCGCTTCTGATGTTCCTCGATGAAGGCTGGAAGCTGCTCGATGACGAGGTGTTTTCCGCCTTCATCAACGAGACGCTGAAAACAGTCCGGCGGCGCAACGGCGTCGTCGGCTTTGGCACGCAGACGGCTGAGGACGTGGTGAACTCGTCGATCTCGTCCTCCCTGATCGAACAGACCAAAACCAACATTTTTTTCCCCAATCCGAAGGCGAGCAAAGACTCCTACATGGCCCGCTTTTCGCTGACGGCGAAGGAGTTCGAGTTCGTGCGCCGTACGCCCAAGGAAACGCGCACGTTCCTGGTCAAGCACGACAGCGATTCCATTGTGGCCAAGCTCGATCTCTCGGGCATGCCCGACCTCATCAAGGTGCTGTCGACCAACGAAGCCAGCATCAAGGAATGCGAACGGTTGCGCGAGATTTACGGACAGGAGCCGGAAGCGTGGCTGCCATACCTTTGTGGATGGGAGAGCGAGCATGAAGAAGCGGCTTAGCAGCGTCATTGCCGTGGCCGCGATCGTGCCTGGGCAGATCGCGGCTCTCCCGGCGCTGGCCCAGATCGCCGTCATCGACAATTCCAATCTGGATCAGCGGGCGCAGGACGAAGAGCACAGCACGAAGTCGGACGAAGAAAAATCCGACGAGAAGGAGAAGAAAAAGAGTCTCGTTTGCACCTATACAAACAAGTACAGGTCGCAAATGTTCAGTCGCTCCCCTGGCGAGGCGCTGAGCCGCGATGCGGAAAACGCAAAGCTCATCCGCTACTATGCGCAAAAATATGACGTTCCGGAGGGGCTGGCGCTGTCGGTTGCCTACCAGGAATCCCGCTTGGACAGCTGTGCCGGCTCGCACACCGGCGTCAAGGGCGTGATGCAACTGACAAAGGGAACGGGCCGGCAGCTCGGGTTCGATCGCGACATCAACGAGCAAAACATCGAGGGTGGCGTCAAATATCTCGGCAAAGGCGTCGCGCAGTGTGGCGCCAGCAACTACAGCTGCCTGGCGAGTTTCTATAACGGCTCCAATGCCGCCGAACAGGCTGAGTGGGCCTCCGGCGTCGGCCGATGGCACGGCACCTTCGACAATTACGTCTCCAGCGGAGAGGCGCCGGCGGCGGCCGCACCGGCGATCAGCATCGTGACATCTGGCGGACCGGGCGGCGCTGCCCAAAGCGGCGCAGTCGATTCTCTCTCCAAAGCCGCGGCTGACCTTGACGGAAGCTCCGCACAGATGACGGCCAATTCCTCACGGATCGACGCGCTCGCCGGCGGCGTCGGACAAGTCGGCGAATACAAGGACGCCTGGGAGCTCAACTCGTCGGCTCGAAGTCTCAATACGGACGTGACCGGCCAATATATCGGTCAGGCCTCGGACTTCACCGCCCTGCTCGGTCAGTTTCTTTCGTTGAACAACGTTGCAGCCTCGCAGACCGCACGGACCATCACGCCGCCGCAAGGTGGATCCCCAAATCCATTTTCATGCGACCCGGCCGAGCTGCAACGGCTACGGATCGATCGCAGCCAATGGCTACCTTGTGCGGGCCGGGGCGCCGAGAATGTTTCCGGGAACGCGCAGTCGGTGCAAATCACCGCCGATCCAACCGGCGCGGCTCGCGCGATCGAAGCAATTCAGGAATAGGAGGCTGATCATGAGAAAAATCGCTCTCGCGGCATGTGTAACACTTCTGTCTGGTGCCGCTCACGCGCAAATCGCCGTCATTGACAACGCGAATTTGGACATTGCCCGCCAGAACGCCGACAACACCAATTCGATCATGGGCTCAAACAAGGACATCCTCGAGAAGAGCAATCAGATCCTGCAAGCCCTGACCGGCAGCCGCAACGGCTCTCTCGGCATCGGCCAAATGGGCCTGGGCGGCAACATGTCTATTGCGCAAGCGCCGAGCTTCGGCTCGATCCTCAATGGCGGCGCCCTCTCTTTCGGCGGGCTGTCGCCGGAAATCCAGAAGATCGCCGGAGCGGTCATCAACGGCCTGCAACTGGTCAAGCAGCTCCAGCAAATCACCGGCAATGGCAGCAGTGCCGTCAACACTACCTATAGCGCCAGCGTCAACGTCGCCTCGCTGTTGAGCGCCCTCACCTCGCAAGCCTCGCAAGGGGTCGCGCAACGCGAACAGTCGTTGCAGTCGGCCAGCGGCCAGATCGGACAGTCCGACGACGTCAAAGGCTCGGTCGATCAGAACACCCGCATGCAGCTCGAGAACGCGCGTGCGGTCAACGAACTCATCGGCGTCCAGAACGGGGCCGTGGCCGCGCTCAACGAGGAAATGAAGACCCGGCTGTTGCGGCAAAGCCAGGTGCAAAAGCTGATGACGCCGGCGCAAGTCAATCCGTTCCAGAATTTTGGCACCAGCGGGAACTGATCGTTGAGGTGGCGAGCGAAACGGATGCCAGCTTGGTGGCGGCGGGTCGGCGTGGTCGCCGGCGCGGTGGCGAGCTTCCTGGTTGGTGGCTGCGCCGGGCCAGGTCGCGAGCTCAAGGCGCCCTGCGCGCCGCTTGCCTATGCCGGCGATACGAGCTGCGGACCTTTGAAG
>NZ_RZRX01000422.1:0-3221 GCF_003997405.1 Mesorhizobium sp. M2A.F.Ca.ET.042.01.1.1 | reverse complement strand
GGCGCGCCAGGTGTTGCTTCTGCCTTCGACGCAGCAGGGCTCCGGACCGTTTCCGTATCGCAGCGCGCAGTGGGTCAATGCCGAGAACCTGAATTCCGGCCAGCGCTTCGCCGCCGATCAGTTCCAGGCAGGTCGCGGTCATCTGCGCGAGATAGAACGAGACGGCGGCGACGGACCGACGACCGTCGAGGGACCGTTCGCGCAGAACCCGCTTTTCATCCGCATGCTGGCGGCGGCGACGGAGCGGCCGGTCATCGCATCGGAAACCTCGACCGGGACCAGCATCGGTGCCGCGCTGCTGGCGTCGGATGGCGCGCCCGCGATGAGCAAGGGCGAGCGAACCGAGCCACCGACCGAGCCGGCATGGCAAGCCTATACCCAAGCGTGGCGGAAGAACGCCACCGCGTAAGCCAACCGGCTCAGCGCGCCGTGCCGTACAGCAATCCCTGCGGTTCGATCTGCGGCTTTCTGCCGGCGACGACATCCGCCAAGAACTGCCCTGAGCCGCAGGCCATGGTCCAGCCGACATGACCGTGGCCGGTATCGAGATAGAGGTTGCGGTATTTCGCCTGGCCGATCACGGGAACCGAATTCGGCATCATCGGCCGCAGGCCCGCCCAGAGCACGGCCTTCTTCTCGTCGAAGGCGCCCGGGAAAAGGTCCTTGCCGGTTTCCAGGATGGTCCTGAAATCGCTGGGCTTGAAGCTGCGGTCGAAGCCGGTGAACTCGGCTGTAGAGGACATGCGCAGGCGATTGCCGAGCCTCGAATAGCCGATCAGCCGGTCCTCGTCGGCGCCGCCCATGGTCGGGCCCCTGCTTTCGTCTTCCAGCGGAATCGTCGCTGTATAACCCTTCACCGGGTAAACCGGCAGGTCGATGCCGTAGCGGCGGCCTAGCAGACCGCTTTCCGGCCCCATCGAGATGACGACGGCGTCGCCGGTGACCGATCCGGCCGAGGTCATGACGGCGCGCACACGGCCGCCCTCGATGTCGAGACCCTGGACCGTCGTGCCGAACAGGAATTTCACGCCGAGCTTCTCGGCGGCATGGGCGGCGAGCCTGTCGGTGAACTGCTTGGAATCGCCGGTCTGGTCGATCGGCGAATAGATGCCGCCGGCGATCTTTTCCTTTACGCCGGCAAGGCCCGGCTCCAGCTCGACCAGACGCTCGCGGCCGACGATCTCGATCGGCAGGCCGTGCTCGCCGAGATAGCGATGATTGTCGGTGCCGGTGTCGAGGCTCTTTTGCGAGCGGAAGAAGTAGAGGATGCCCTTCTTGCGTTCGTCGTAGTGGATGCCGGTTTCCTCCGACAGTTGATTGACGCACTCGCGGGAATGCAGCGCCAATCTCAGCTTGATGTCGGTGTTTGCGCGCAGCCGCTTCACCGTGCATTCGCGCAGGAAACGCAGGCTCCAGGCGTAGAAATAGGGATCGAGGCGGAGTCTCACCTTGATGCCGAGGTCGTGGTTCCAAAGCGCGCGCAGGAAGGTCTTCAGCGCGGCGGGCGAAGCCCAGGCGGTGGCATCGCCGGGCGACACCAGGCCGGCATTCGACTGGCTGGTGCCTCGGGCCGCCGCCTCGTGGCGCTCGATCACCGTCACCTCGTGACCGTCCTTGGCCAGATAATAGGCGGCCGCCGTGCCAACGACGCCGGCGCCGAGAACCAGTATCTTCATGCCGTCCCCTCATCACAGCGGCGCGCCGCCGCGCGCCGCTGAATGAGTCTCAATACCGCGTCCGAACGCGGCGGACGAGCCCTTGGCCCAAAAGGTCAGCTTCTCACGGAATTCTTGCCCGTCAGGATGCGCTCCCAGGCCAGCGCGTCGTTGACGATCAGGTCGAGATCGTCGCGTTGCGGCGTCCAGCCGAGCTCCTTACGGGCAAGCTCGGAATTGGCGACCACCGCAGCGGCGTCGCCGGGCCGGCGATCGCCCATGCGGACATCGAAATCATGGCCGAAGGCGCGGCGCACGCTGTCGATCACCTCGAGCACCGAATAGCCGTGGCTGTAGCCGCAATTGGCGACGAGGCTGGTGCCGCCGGCGCGCAGCCGCTGCAGCGCCAGCCGGTGCGCGGCGGCGAGATCGCTGACATGGATGTAGTCGCGCATGCAGGTGCCGTCCGGCGTCGGATAGTCGGTGCCGAAAACCTGCATGAAGGGACGCTTGCCGAGCGCGGTCTCGCAGGCAACCTTGATCAGATGCGTGGCGCCGGGCGTCGACTGCCCGGTGCGGCCCTTCGGGTCGGCGCCGGCGACGTTGAAATAGCGCAGCGCCGTGTAACGGATGTCGTGCGCCAGCGCGGCATCGCGCAGCATCCATTCGCTCATCAGCTTGGAGAGGCCATAGGGCGATTCCGGCGCAAGCCGCGCATCCTCGCGCACCGGCTCCAGCCCGGCGCCGCCATAGACGGCGGCGGTGGAAGAGAAGATGAAATGCGGCACCCCCTCGCGCACTGCTGTCTCGATCAGCGTGCGGGTCTTGCAGGTGTTGTTCTCGTAATAGCCGAGCGGATCGGCGACCGATTCCGGCACCACGATGGAACCCGCGAAGTGGATGATGGCGTCGACCTTGTTTTCGCGGATGGTCCGGCCGACCAGGTCTCGGTCGGCGACGTCGCCGACGACGAGCTTTGCTTCCGGGGCCACCGCCCATTCGAAGCCGGTGGAAAGCCGGTCGAGCACCACGACACTCTCGCCTGCGTCCAGCAACTCCCAGACCATATGGCTGCCGATATAACCGGCACCGCCCGTCACCAAAACCGTCATCTTCTACCTCGCTGATCAAGATTTATCGGAAACTGTCTCAACAGCCCCCGTTCTGGAAACCCCGCCGCAAGCCCGTTAAAGTCCATGTCATTCCCCCAAAACCGCTGTACACGTTTGGGCGATATGCATTGGCCTCCCTCTAACGTTAAGTCGGTAACAGTTCCTCCCGTCCGAGGCATCGTACTGAAACAAATCTGCTCCAAACAGCTGGGAATAGGCCACGATCCGGCATCGTTAGGAACAGGGTAAAGGCGTGGCATTTTGACCGGTCGGGTCCGGTGGACGCGGCATGGGGCAGTGACTATGATCTGCCGCAAAATTGGGAAGTCGACATGAATTACCAGCGGTTCTTCGAGGATGCGATCGACCAGCTCCACGCGGAGCGGCGCTACCGCGTCTTCGCCGACCTCGAGCGCATGGTGGGCAAGTTCCCGCGCGCCATCTGGCGTTCCAA
>NZ_RZRX01000421.1:0-3295 GCF_003997405.1 Mesorhizobium sp. M2A.F.Ca.ET.042.01.1.1 | reverse complement strand
GAAATACAATGCTTTCGGCATGCAGAAGAGGAGCTCCTGCACGCCGATCGAACAAAAACACAGCTTTCGCAACCGCGTGGTGGACCCGCCAACAGCGGCCTTTCATCTGGTGAAGGCGAGGTCGCGCGGTCTCAGGTCCGCTCAGGCCGCGTAACGTGCCATTGCGGGCTGCCTCGACCACTGGGCGTACCAGGTGTCGAAGAGCTTGAGCTGCGCTTCGGCAAAGCCGCGCTGGCTGTCGGTCAGCGCATCCGTGTCGTTGAAGTGCAGCCTGTATTCAGGATTACCCTTCAGCACCATCATGTGCTTGAAATAAAGCACCAGGTCGGGCCCCTCGTCGAAGGAGGACAGGACGGCGAACGCGGCGTCCAGTTCCTGCGCAAGCCGGCGCGCCTCGGCGTCGCCCTTCGCCGCGGCCTGGCTGAGGCCCGCCAGATGCAGCACTTCCTTGGGCAGCACGTTGCCGATGCCGGTGATCGCGCCGGAGGCTCCGCAATTGACGAAACCGTGGAAGACGGCGGTGTCGACGCCGATCATCAGCGCGACCTCATCGTCACGGCTGGTGATATTTTCGGCCGCATAGCGCAGATCCGACGGGCCGCCGAATTCCTTGAAGCCGACCAGGTTCGGATGTTCGGCGCGCAGCGCGAAGAACAGATCGGCGCGCGTGGCGAAGCCGTAATAGGGGCTGTTGTAGATGACCGCCGGCAGGTCGGGGGCGGCTGAGAGGATCGCCTTGAAATGATGGCGCTGCGCGGTCACCGATGGACCGCGCGACAGAACGCGCGGGATCACCATCAGGCCGCGCGCGCCGACCTTCTGGGCATGCGCGGCATGAGCCACGGCGCTGGCCGTGTTGACGGCGCCGGTACCGACGATCACCGGCACGCCGGCCTTCACCAGGCGCTCGACGCCTTGCATGCGCTGCTCGTCGCTCAGCAGCGGCCAGTCGCCCATGGAGCCGCAATAGACGACCGCAGACATGCCGGCAGCGATCAATTCGCGTCCCTTGCGCACCAGGGTGTCGAAGTCGGGAAGCCGGTCATCGGTGCAGGGCGTCATCAGCGCCGGCATGCAGCCGGAAAAAACGTTGGCGGTCATTTGGATTCTCCTTGAGGCTGGCACGCAGATTGATCAGTTTGTCCCGAAGCAGCACCGCTTGCCAAGCGGATAGTGGCGGCCGACAGGGAGAAACGAACAATGCGTAGCAGGACCAGCATCCGCGTCGTCGGCTGCCATGCCGAGGGTGAGATCGGCGACGTCATCGTCGGCGGCGTGCTGCCGCCGGCGGGCCGCACGATGATGGAAAAGATGATAGCGATGCAGCGCGATCATGATCATGTCAGGCGCATGCTGATCTGCGAGCCGCGCGGCAGCGTGGCCCGCCACGTCAATCTCCTGGTGCCCTCGACGCGCGAGGATTGCGCCGCGGGGGCCATCATCATGGAGCCGACGGAGTACCCGCCGATGTCCGGCTCCAACACGATCTGCGTCGCCACGGTGTTGCTCGAGACCGGCATGGTGTCGATGCAGGAGCCGGAAACCCGCTTCAAGCTCGATATGCCGGGCGGCGTCATCGAGGTCAGAGCCGAATGCCGCGACGGCAAGTGCCTGTCGATCACCTTCCGCAACGCCCCCGCCTTTGCCGAACGCCTCGACGCGAGTATCGAGGTCGAAGGGCTGGGAACTCTGAAGGTCGATATCGCCTATGGCGGGATGTTCTACGCAATTGTCGACGCGGCCGCGTTGGGCTTCTCCGTCACGCCCGACGAGGCCCGGGAGATTGCCGTGGCCGGCGAGAAGGTTCGCCGCGCCGCGCGCGAACAGTTCGATGTCGTGCATCCTGAATTCGAGAATGTGCGCGGCGTCTCGATCGTGCAGTTCGCGATGCCGTTCCAGGGGCCGGGCAAGGTCACGCGCAACACCTGCATCGTCTCGCCCGGCCGCTCTGACCGCAGCCCGACCGGAACCGGCACCTCGGCCCGCATGGCTGTGCTGCACGCGCGAGGCCAGA
The DNA here is from genome assembly GCF_003997405.1 of Mesorhizobium sp. M2A.F.Ca.ET.042.01.1.1. Classification (NCBI taxonomy): domain Bacteria; kingdom Pseudomonadati; phylum Pseudomonadota; class Alphaproteobacteria; order Hyphomicrobiales; family Phyllobacteriaceae; genus Mesorhizobium; species Mesorhizobium sp. M2A.F.Ca.ET.042.01.1.1. Next base: position 1,281 of record NZ_RZRX01000421.1, on the reverse strand, counting down.
TGAAGGAAGGGGAGGTGTTGATCCATGAATCGATCATCGGCTCGCGCTTCACCGGCAGAATTGTCGGCTTGACCGAAATTGCCGGACGCAAGGCGATCGTTCCCGAGATCACCGGCCGTGCCTGGATCACCGGCGAGCACAACTACTATCTCGATCCGACAGATCCCTATCCGCAAGGCTATGTGCTGTCGGACACCTGGGGCACCTCGACCTCGGTGACGCAATAGAACTTCTTGCAACGGCGTCGCCTTGGAGCACTCGGGCACCCGGAACCTTTCTGTTCAAACGCAGGGGCATTGCGCTTGCATATGCTCGGCGGACTTGCAGGGAGGCGCCCGCTCTGATTCCCTGCGCTTGGTGGGGATCACCTGATTCGTGTGCTCGTTGCTCCGATTCCGCATCGTTATGCGGCGGAGCAGCGGGTGCTTTCGGTAGAAAGATGAAAAAATGACCGCCAAGCCGGAAATCCTGGAGATGAGACCCAAGATCACCGTCGTCGGGGTCGGCGGCGCCGGCGGCAACGCCGTCAACAACATGATCGCCGAAGGCTTGCAGGGCGTCGAGTTCGTCGTCGCCAACACCGACGCCCAGGCGCTCACCATGTCGAAGTCGTCGCGGCTGATCCAATTGGGCGCGCATGTGACCGAGGGCTTGGGCGCCGGGTCCTTGCCCCAGGTCGGCAGTGCGGCCGCGGAGGAATCCATCGATGAGATCATGGATCATCTGGCGGGAACGCATATGTGCTTCATCAATGCCGGCATGGGTGGCGGCACGGGGACGGGTGCGGCGCCCGTGATTGCGCGCGCTGCGCGCGATGCCGGCATTTTGACGGTGGCCGTCGTCACCAAGCCTTTCACATTCGAAGGCAAGCGCAGGACCCAGGCGGCCGAGGAAGGCATAGAACGCCTGCGCGAAAGCGCCGACACCGTGATCGTCATCCCGAACCAGAACCTGTTTCGGGTCGCCGACGCCAGGACCACCTTCGCCGACGCTTTCGCCATGGCGGACCGTGTGCTCTACGCGGGCGTCGGCTGCATCACGGACCTCATCGTCAAGGAAGGCCTGATCAATCTCGATTTCGCCGACGTGAAGTCGGTGATGCGGGACATGGGGCCGGCGATGATGGGAACCGGCGAGGCCTCCGGAGAGGGACGCGCAAGGACGGCGGCCGAGGCGGCAATCGCCAACCCACTCCTCGACGAGGCCTCGATGACGGGCGCCAGGGGGCTGCTTGTGTCGATCAGCGGCGGCATGGACATGACGCTGTTCGAGGTCGATGAG
>NZ_RZRX01000420.1:0-3320 GCF_003997405.1 Mesorhizobium sp. M2A.F.Ca.ET.042.01.1.1 | reverse complement strand
GTCACGACATGCCGGCCCGCCTCGAGCGCCGCCTTCACCGCCAGCCGCGCCGGCCCTTCGTCGCCGCCGATCAGCTCGACAAAGACGTCGATGTCGGCCTTTTCGGCCATCTGGGCCGGATCGTCGAACCATGTCGCGGCGCTGAGGTCGACGCCGCGGTCGCGTTTCCGGTCGCGGGCCGAAACGGCCGTCACGACGATGTCGCGTCCGCACTGGCGGGTGAGCTCGGCCGCCTTGTCGCGCAGCACGCGCGCCACCGAGGCGCCAACCGTGCCGAGGCCGGCAATTCCAACACGCAACGCTTCAGCCATGTCCGGCGACGCCCCTCAAAAATCCAGAAATATCAGGCAGACTCAGCGCCGAGCGGCGAGCGGCACCACGTTGTTGGGCTGCTTGGCGGTCGATGCCAGAAAGCGCTTAATGTTGCGCGCGGCCTGGCGAATCCGGTGCTCGTTCTCGACCAGCGCCACGCGCACATAGTCGTCTCCGTGCTCGCCGAAGCCGATGCCCGGCGCCACCGCGACATCCGCATGCTCGATGAGCAGCTTGGAGAATTCGAGCGAGCCAAGATGGCGGAACTGTTCCGGGATCGGCGCCCAGGCGAACATCGAAGCCGCGGGCGCGGGAATGGTCCAGCCGGCGCGGCCGAAGGAATCGACCATCACGTCGCGCCGCTTGTGGTAGACCTCGCGCACCTCCTCGATGTCGGCGCCGTCGCCGTTCAGCGCATGCGCGGCCGCCACCTGGATCGGCGTGAACGCGCCATAGTCGAGATAGGACTTCACCCGCGTCAGCGCCGAGATCAGCCGCTCGTTGCCGACGGCGAATCCCATGCGCCAGCCCGGCATGGAGAAGGTCTTCGACATCGAGGTGAACTCGACGCACACGTCGATCGCGCCGGGAACCTGCAGCACCGAAGGCGGCGGGTTGCCGTCGAAATAGATCTCGGAATAGGCAAGATCGGACAGGATTATGATGTCGTTCTTCTTCGCGAAGGCGACCACGTCCTTGTAGAAGTCGAGCGAGGCGACCAGTGCCGTCGGGTTCGACGGATAGTTGAGGATCAGCGCCAGCGGCTTCGGGATCGAGTGGCGGATGCCGCGCTCGACCGCCGGGATGAAGCCGTCATCGGGCTCGACCTGCAGCGAGCGGATGACGCCGCCCGACATGATGAAGCCGAAGGCGTGGATCGGATAGGTCGGGTTGGGGCACAGGATGACGTCGCCCGGCGCGGTGATCGCCTGCGCCATGTTGGCGAAGCCTTCCTTCGAGCCGAGCGTGGCCACCACCTGGGTGTCGGGGTTGAGCTTCACGCCGAAGCGGCGGGCATAATAGTTGGCTTGGGCGCGGCGCAGGCCCGGAATGCCGCGCGAGGACGAATAGCGATGCGTGCGCGGATCGCGCACCACCTCGCACAATTTGTCGACGATGGCCTTCGGCGTCGGCAGGTCCGGATTGCCCATGCCAAGGTCGATGATGTCGGCGCCGCGCGAACGGGCGCTGGCCTTCAGCCGGTTGACCTGCTCGAAGACGTAAGGCGGAAGCCGGCGGACCTTGTGAAATTCTTCCATTGGAGTTCCAGACACGATCGAAGGGGGCGCTTTCGGCGCGCGATATAAACCTAATTGCAGTTAGGGTCGAGGGTCGGGTCGCATTTGCCCTCGATCTGTTTCAGCGTGTCGTCGCCGTGCGTCTTGGCAAGCGTCTTCAGCGCCGCGGAATTCGCCGGCGCCTTGACGCTGCCGCCTTTGGCAGCCTGCGCCTGCTGCTCGGCCTTGAGCCTGGCCAGGTTCGCCGCGGTCTCCTCCTTGGTGAACTGCTTGGCGGCCACCTGCGGCGGGATGTTGAGGTTCGGGTAGGAGCCGGTGTCCTTCGGGCCTTCGGTAACGGCCGTCGGCGCTGCATTGTTGGTGCCGGTGCTGGTGCAGCCGCCAGCGGGCAGCAGCACGCCGACCAGCGCGGCCAGGACCGCCTTGCGGGAGATCGAACCGAGCCTGTGAAAAAAAATCCCGCCAACATTAATCGTCATATTGTTTTCCTGGCAGCCGGGTTACTGCGAATTGGACCCGGTCAGATGTCCCATGGTAATATGTCAAGAAAACGCTCCGGGAGGAACCCCGCGGACCATGTCCAAACCTGACGATTCGGACAAAGCGGAAAATGGCGGACCTTCGGCCATCGAGCAATATCTGGTGAAGGATCCCGAGCGCTTCGCCTTGAATATGGCCCGCATGATCGAGCAGGCCGGCAAGGCGGCTTCCGCCTGGACCGAACCGCGCGAGAAGGGTGAGGTGCGCGATCATGTCGCCGAACCGGTCGTCGACATGGTCAAGACGTTCTCCAAGCTCTCGGAGTACTGGCTTGGCGACCCGCAGCGCGCGCTCGAAGCCCAGACGCGGCTCTTCGCCGGCTATATGACGGTCTGGGCGAACGCCATCCAGAAGGTCAATCCCAATGCCGAGGCGCCACAGGACGCGGTTCAGCCCGAGCGCGGCGACAAGCGCTTCCAGGACCCCGAATGGGGCCGCAACGCCTTCTTCGATTTCCTCAAGCAGGCCTATCTCGTCACCTCGCGCTGGGCGAACGAGCTGGTCGAGCACGCCGAGGGCCTGGACGACCACACCCGCCACAAGGCGAGCTTCTACGTCAAGCAGGTGTCGAACGCGATCGCGCCGTCGAACTTCATCCTGACCAATCCGGAGCTGTTCCGCGAGACGGTCGCCTCGAATGGCGAGAACCTAGTCCGCGGCATGAAGATGCTGGCCGAGGACATCGCCGCCGGCCGCGGCGACCTGAAGCTGCGCCAGGCCGACTACACGCCTTTCGAAATCGGCAAGAACATCGCCACCACGCCCGGCAAGGTCATCGGACGCAGCGATGTCGCCGAGATCATCCAGTACGATCCGGTGACCGAAACGGTGCTGAAGCGGCCGCTGCTGATCTGCCCGCCATGGATCAACAAATTCTACATCCTTGACCTCAACCCACAAAAATCCTTCATCCGCTGGGCGATCGAGCAGGGCCACACGGTCTTCGTCATCTCCTGGATCAACCCGGACGAGCGCCACGGCGCCAAGGGCTGGGAAGCCTATATCCGCGAAGGCCTGCAATACGGGCTCGATATGGTGGAGAAGGCGACCGGCGAGAAGGAAGTCAACGCCATCGGCTATTGCGTCGGCGGCACGCTGCTTGCCGCGGCCCTCGCGCTGCTGGCGCAAGAAGGCGATAACCGCATCAAATCGGCCACCTTCTTCACCACCCAGGTGGACTTCACCTATGCCGGCGACCTCAAGGTCTTCGTCGAAGAGGACCATGTTGCC
>NZ_RZRX01000041.1:0-34518 GCF_003997405.1 Mesorhizobium sp. M2A.F.Ca.ET.042.01.1.1 | reverse complement strand
AGATCGCGGGCAACGCCGTTCTGCCAGATGTCGGCCGCCTTTACGAGATCACGCGTCACCGCGGGGCCGCTGTCCAGCAGCTTCTTTCCGGAATCGGAGCTGTAGAAGGCGGCGATATCGTTGAGCTCCTTCTCGGAAAACACCTTGGCATAGGCAAGCGCTGCTTCCTTTTCGAGGTCGGCGCGACGCGATGCCATGCCGAGCGCCTTCTCGGTCACGGTCTTGCCGATCAGCTCCTGCATGTCGGGGTTCTTCTGGATGAGCTGCGACTCCAGCGCGGCCGCCGCCTGCGGCAGAATGTTGTCGAACGAGTCCGTGGCATGGATCGCAGCGACGGCCGCGCGCGCGGCCTTCAGGTGCGACTCGCTGACATCCTGCGCAAACACCGGCGAGGAGAGCGCGAGGACGGCCGAGGCCGCCAGAAACATCGAAAGGCGGCGAACCCGTTTATGCAACATCATGGTCGATAGAACTCCCTGGTTTTCGGGCGACATGGACGGTTTCGATACCGTCGCCGCCGGCGATGATGGCCGTTGACGCCAGCCCGATGAATAGACCGTGCTCGACAACGCCTGGAATGGCGAAGAGAGCATTCGAAAGCGCTCTTGTATCCGGAATGCGGCCAAAAGATGCATCGAGGATAAAGTGGCCGCCGTCTGTAACAAATGGCTGGCTTCCCGTCATCCTCAATGTAACCGGGCCGGAAAGGCCGAGCCTTGCCGCGGCGGCGCGAACCGCGATCTCGGTGGCGCGCAGGCCGAATTGGTTGACCTCGACCGGCAGCGGGAAGCGGCCGAGAGTCCCGACCAGCTTGGACTTGTCGGCGATCACGATCATGCGCTCGGATGCGGCCGCGACGATCTTCTCGCGCAGCAGCGCGCCGCCGCCGCCCTTGATCAAGGTCAGGTCCGGATCGATTTCGTCGGCGCCGTCGATGGTAAGGTCGAGTTCCGGTGTGTCCTCGAGCGTGGACAGCGGCACGCCCAGTTCGCGACAGAGCGCCGCGGTGCGCTCGGAAGTCGGCACACCGATGATCTTGAGGCCGGTCGCAACCTTCTCGGCCAGCAGCCGCACGAACTCGTCCGCCGTGGTGCCGGTGCCGATGCCAAGCCGCATGCCGTCGCCGACATGGGCGAGCGCTGCCCGCGCGGCTTCGACCTTCAACTGCCTTGCATCCATGGGGAGCCCTGATTTGCCGGTTTCGCGCGCCTCCTAGCATTTTTGCCTGTCCCGTCAAAGGCTCCCTCGTCAAAGGCTCTGTGGACCGATCGAGGCTTCTTGCTTGAACCCTGGCCAGCCTGTATCGGCTGCAGCAATAAGAATTTCGCAGGACCGCCCATGACCCGCCCGATCATTGTCTTCGACCTCGACGGTACGCTGGTCGACACGGCGCCGGACTTGCTGGACAGCCTCAATCACAGCCTGGCGGCGAGTGATCTGGCCGCCGTCGACGAAGCCGGCTTCAGGCGCTTCGTCGGCCATGGCGGCCGCGTCATGATCGAACGCGCGCATGCCGCGCAGAACAAGGCGCTGATAGCCGAAGAGCACGACCGGCTGCTGAAGCTCTTCCTCGACCATTACACGCTGAACATTCCCGGCAAGTCGCGCCCCTACCCCGGCGTCATTGCCGCGCTCGACCGTTTCCAGGCCGCCGGATACCTTATGGCCGTCTGCACCAACAAATACGAAGCCAATTCCGCGACGCTGATCGGCGCGCTTGGCATGTCGGACTATTTTGCCGCGATCTGCGGCCAGGATACGTTTGCCTTCCGCAAGCCCGACCCGCGCCATCTCACCGAGACCATCCGGCTGGCCGGCGGCGATCCGAGCAGCGCCGTGATGGTCGGCGATTCGCAGACCGACATCGACACCGCCAAGGCAGCCGGAATTCCCGTGGTCGCGGTCGATTTCGGCTACACCGACCGCCACGTCCGCGAATTCGAGCCCACGCTGGTGATCTCGCATTTCGACACGCTGACGCCGGACCTGGCGGAACGGCTGATCGCGGCGGCGCGCTGAGCCGGCGCCAAATCCCGCCGACGGAAAATCAGGGAAATCAAACCGCGGAATACCTCGGGACATCGCCTTGACTTCCCGCGCCCGCCTACCTTATATCGCGGCTCGCTTCGGCCTTCGGGCCACAGGCGGGCGATTAGCTCAGCGGGAGAGCACACCCTTCACACGGGTGGGGTCGCAGGTTCAATCCCTGCATCGCCCACCATCCAACTCAATGAATATGTTGGATGATCTGACCCACAAGCTCTCAAGCAATGCTGCCTACGTCGTTGAGCACGCCAAGGCTCAAATAAGCCCTCTCCGCACATTCATCCGCGTCACCGCCGTCACCAATACGGCGCCGGTCATGAAATAGAGCGTGGCGATGATGTGGCCCTGGTGGAAATGCAGCCCGGCGAACAGCAGGGCCATGACCACGGCAAGGAAGGCGATGATGCGCGAGAATTCGTCGGGCATGGGGCGACCTTGTGCAATGTGTTGAGCGGCCGCCCTCTTCAGCCGCACGCTCCATAGAGCGGTTTTCGATTTTTCGCAATCGGCACGGTGGCGCGACGCTTCAGCTATGTTGGCATTATCGCGCCACAGCATTTCCCGTTCATTCGCCCCTGGATTCATTGGGCAGGTTGCAAGGAGCTGGTTGGCGCCCTTGCCAAACGCATGCGTGTGGAACTGGAAACGCTTGAAAATATCGACTTTCCATCCGGTTCGATGTTCTGGGCGCGTCCCCAAGCACTTAAGCCGCTCCTGGATCTCAATCTGGCGGCCACCGACTTTCCCGAGGAAAGCGGTCAGCTATCTCTTACAAACGCGCATGCAATCGAACGTCTGTTTTTTGTTTCTTGCGAGGTGGCCGGATTGAAATGGCTCAAGATAGCAATCCTGCAGTGGCATCCGTCAAACGAGCACCACCAATCAGCCTCGTCGCGGTTAATCGTCCGACGGTTCGTCAGAAAACGAAATGTCGCCTTGCTTCACGGAGAAAACCGCAACAGGCCATGACGATGCAACCTGCACAAGTGCGGATCGCGCCCTAATATCCACGGCAGAATCAACCAGCAGCAGGGGAATGCATGACCGACATTTTCCAACACACACTCGTCCATCCGATCCATGGCGAGGTGCCGCTCCTACCGTTCGACAAGAAGGACGCCGAATGGGACCAGGGAAAGGTGGCGACCGCTCGTCGCCTGATTGCCGCCTACAAAGCCACTATGTCGCAAGAAAGCCCGCTTCGGCAAATCATGAACGGCGATCTTTGGTCCGCGTTGACACGTGACCATTTCGGTCAGCTGCTGGGGATCCTGCACGCCGAGGATGCAGAGCAGCTATCGCGCTACCTCGTCGATTTCGGCCGGGAATACACATGGTTCGGTGGCATCACAACGGGCGTAGACGGTTATACGTACTGGGATCGCGATGACCGGTTCGTAGCTTACAGCTACTTCGATAAATTGGTTTGCCTGGGCGAAGCCCTGGGGGTCCTTTCGGCTGAAAGCCCGGAACAGGGCCCCTTGGGAAAGTGGGGCAACAACATTCAATCCGACCCGGAAGGCCTTGTCCGTGCCATAGAAGCACAGCTCGGCATCAAAATCGTTCCGCCTCAAGGCACGGTTCATGTCGCAGGATTGAGTGTCGGAAGTGGATTGCTGCACTACCGGCACATCAACGCGGTTTACCTCGCAACCCGAATCCGGGATTTTGCTGCACCCCAGGACCGCATTTGCGAATTTGGAGGAGGACTCGGGTTAGCGGCTTACTACTTGAACTTGTTCGGCCGCAAGAATGTTACGATCTTCGATCTTCCGATCGTAAACATTCTGTCGGGGTACTTTCTGATCGGTACACTTGGCCAGGAGGCCGTCTGCCTCGAAGGCGAAGAACCGCGACCGGACACGATCGCGATAAGAGCGAATTGGAATTGCGAGAAGGCGGCTGATGGTGCTTTTCGTATCACGGCCAACCAGGATTCATTTCCGGAAATCAATCGTCGCATCTTTGACGAATATGTCGAGCAGATAAGGCGCACCACATCAGGCTTCTTCCTGAGCATCAACCACGAAGGTGAGCAGAAAATAGCGGGTGGCGAAAAACACCTTCACGTTTCGAAGCTCTTAAGCACCAGTCCTGACTTTCATCGCATGTACAGAAGTCCCTACTGGCTTCGCAGAGGCTACGTGGAAGAACTGTATAGGATTGTATAGGGAAAGTCTTGGATGCTTCGTGCCCGTACTTGGCAAATCCGCCCACGGTCACATCGTTTCGGCTCAGGCCAGGTCCACCTCGACCCACAGTCCGCCCGGCCCTCGGGCCGCATCGCGCGGTGCGCTGCGCACCGCCTGGATCGAACCGGACGGCGCGGCAAAGGCCGGTTTGCCGTTCTTGTCCGCCAGCCATGGATCATCGGCGCGGATGACGCGCCCCTTGGTCTTCGTCTCGAGCGCGGTCAGGATGCCGTCATAGGGCATCTCGCCCCAATGCACTTTCACCGCGTCGACCTTGTTGGTCGGGATGAAAGCCGAAAGGTCCGGGCTAGTCAGCAGGTCGAAACCCTGTTTCTGCGGCGTGGCGTTCTGGCTGCCGTGATGGGCGACCTTGAGATAGACGGTGCGCGCCAGAAGATCGGCCGATGTGACGGTGCCTTGACCCACCGGCCATTTCAACTCCTTCCAGCTCAGCCAGTTGCCGATCTGGGCGTCGCCCGGGAACAGCAGTACCCGGGCCGAGTCGATGAACTCGAAGGCAAGCACCAGGCTGGTGTTGTTGACGCCGCGATCGAGCTGCAGGGCAAGGTCGGCGGCGATCCCCATCCAGTCGGCGTCGATGCGTCGCCAGGACTGATCGCGATCTTCCATGGCCGCCACGGCCGAAACCGGCCCGGAATAATGCTTGCGGACATAGGCGCCGATATCGACGGCCGGGTCGCTGCCCTTGTCGCCGTTCAGTGCCGCGGAAAGCGGCGTGCCGACATTGCGCTCGAAGGGACTGAGCTCGTCGACATAATCGGCGTCGGCCGCCTCGTTCATCTTGAGGCCGCTGGCCAGCGCCCGCGCGAACGGGCCGCCGCTGGCCAGCGGGAACATCTCGCTCGCCTTCTCTTCCAGACGCAGCGCGGCCTTGTCGCGCGGTGGGCCTAAGACATAGACACGAAGGTTGGGCAGCCCGTCGATCGACACCGGCGGTCCACCCGGCTCGAAATAGGTCGGCGACGGTTTTTGCGACAGCTTTGCCGCCGCGTCGCGGGCCGAGCGCACACGCTCGCCGGCGGCGCCGAACTGGAAGCCGAGCACGGACTGCAGGCCGTCGCGAACGCCGGCCATGTAGGAACTGAGCCCCTGCATTCCATCGAGCTTCTGGCCCACGCCCTGCAGCGCGGTGATCGCCTGGCCCTTGAACTTGTCCAGTTCCGTGGCCTCGGCGTCGGCGGGATTCTCGGTCCACGCCATCCAGACATCGGCGACGACGAAATCCTTGAAAAGGTCCTTCGCCGTCAGGAAGCCCGAGACATGGTCCCAGTGCTCGTGCGTGACGACGAGAATGTCGATCTTGCCGCCGGTCTCTTTCCTGATGTCGGCGACAATGTCGCCGACCAGCGCCGGACCGCCTGCGATCGAGACATGGATGCCGCAATCGATGAGCATGCGGAACGGCGTGCCGTCCGCCTTCTTGAAGGTAAGCAGATGGCAATCGCCGATGCCCTGACAGTAATGCCGTACGGTGACGCCCGCGGCCTGTTGTGCCGCTGCGGCAGCCGTTCTCGCTGGCCTTGTCCGCGTCGCTGGCCTTCTAGACATGGTCGTCGTCTCCATCGCTGGCATGCAGCAAGGCAAACGGCTCCGACACCTCGCCGCCGAAATAGAGCGCTCTGAGCGGCGACAGATAGTTGGCGGCCATGGTGCCTGCCTGGCGCTTCTGGCGGTCCGCGCTGCCGGTGTTCTTGATGATCGAGTAGCGGATCTCCTCGAAACCCTCGCGCGGGTCGATGATGATCGTCGCGCCGCCGCGGAACCAGAAGAAGCCGTCGCCCTTGGCCATGCCTTGCGGCATCGCCGTGCCGTCGAGCGCGACCGGAATGCGCTGCTGGATGACAACCACGACCTCGACGCGGAACGAGCCGTCCGGCTCGACGCGGCGCGTCGGGCGCACACCATAGACATCGAAGGTCGTCTCGCCCTTCTTCGGCGCGTGCATGACCGTGCCGTCCTCATTGTAGCGGGGCAGATCGGGCAGCAGGCCGAACTGCTTGTAGAGGTCCGGATTGGAGGCAAAGGCCTTGTGCATGGCCTTCCACAGCGCGTAGCGGTTCTTGTCGTTGAGCGCGAAGATCTCGGCCCGCTTCAATTTCTGGTTCCAGCCGAGGTCGATCCTGCTGAGCAGGCCTTTCAGCCAGCCAGGCGACGGATTCTCCGGCGCGCTCCAGGCGAGCGTGTCTTCCGAGATGGTGCGCACGTCGCGCGGCAGAAGCTTCCATTTGCGGAACGATTCCAGGAAGGCCAGCCGGTAGTGCAGCGGATCGCCCGGGTAGGCGTCGCGGTCGGCGGTGATCAGCGCGCGCAGGTATTCGCCGAAGGTGATGTCGACGGACGGGCAATAGTCGAGCGCGCGGATGCACATGGTCAGCATCTGCTTCGCGGTCTTGGCGACCTCGTCGGTCAGGCGCTCGACAAGGCTTGGATGCAAGGTTCCCGCCGGCAGTATGCCGGAGCCGCCCGTGGCGAGCTGGATCAGGTCGTCGGTCCGCCGATCGGCGATCGCCAGGAAGGCCTGGTAGACGGCGAAGACCAGGATAGAGCCGCGGTCATGCGCCTCGAAGGTCTTGTCGTAATCGAGATCGGCCATGCCGGCGCCGCCATATTCGCGCAGCGGCCCGGCCCGGCCGCTGCCTTCGCCGAACTGCTTGGCGATGCCGGAGAGCAGCGAGGCGGCCGACAACTCGCCCCTCGCCTTGCCGATCTCGAAGCTGACCAGTTCCTTCATCGTGAAATGCTGGAACAGCGCGACGATATCGGCGAAGGCCTCGTGGAAGGCCGGCACATCCGGGTTTGACGCTTCCTGGAAGCGGCGATGCAGCCCGTCGAGCAAGGCGTGCGACATCTCATGTGCGACGATGTCGCTGGACAGGCACGAGAACACCGTCGTTCCGGGCGTCGTGACGTCGCCTTCATTGCTGGTCGCCGGGAAATAGCCGAACAGCAGCGCCTTCTTTTCCGGGCTGTAATAGGCATTCTCGGCCCGCAGCGCGTGCGGATAGATGCGCAGGCGCGGCACGTAGTGCGCCTTCACTGTCATGTCGCCGGTCCGGCCGGGAGCCTCGGCATAGTGCGGCGCCCACAACGCCCGCCGGCCAAGCGCACGCTCGAAATGGCCGATCGTGGTCATGGCGACGGCGTAGACCATCTGCTGGTGGAATCTCGGGTTGCCTTCCGAAGGCGGCAGCCCGTCCTGCGCCAGAAGCACTTTGTCGTTGAGGTCGATGGGGTCGTAGACGCGGTCGGACGCCGGGTCGACATCGACCACTTCGAGATATTCGCCGATCGGACCGGGCAGCAGCGGCCTGTCGGTCGCCGGCTCGTCGTCCCAAGGCACCGAAAGCGTCGACTGGTAGACCGAAACCGAATCCAGCCGCTTTGCGACCGATGGATCGAGCGCGTAGATGCGCAGGCGCCGTTGCGGCGGCGGCAGCGGCCGCGGCTTGCGCCTGATGGCCGGCGCCGGGCCCATGACCGGCGCCGGAACCGCCGCGCTGGCGCCCGGACGGCCGAGCAAACCTTCCAGGAAGGCCTTCAGCGGCTTTGACGGATTGCCCTGGTCGAGGGCGGCTTCGAGATAGCGGTTGCGTGCCGCGGCCGAGATATTGCCCGGATCGCCATCCGGGTCGGCGATCGCCTGTTCGATTGCCGCGCTGCCTTGCGCCATCTGCGTCAATTCAAGCGCAAACATCATCCGCTGCCGGAGCGTCGCTGGCGTGGGCGCCGCCAACGAGCTTCCACCGGTCAGAAGGTCGAGCCAGCTCCATGTGTAGGTGGCGGGAGCAAGTTTCGTCAGGCTGTTCGCCGCCGGCGGCGGGAAGCCCAGCGCATCGAAGGCCCGCAAGACGCCCTGCCCGATCTTCTGCTTCGTCTCAGCCGCGTTCATCTTGGCCGTCGATTTCAAGGCCTTGGCGAACAGTGCCTTGCGCACCGCCTCGATCCGCATCCACGGCTGGGGATAGTTCTTCACCACGTCCCAATGCTCGGCCAGCCACAGAGCGGCCGCAGCGGCGACCTGCGGCGTCGCGGCCGAGGTGCCGCTGCCGTCCATGTCGACCACCTTGCGGCAATCGATCTCGGCCCAGGGCACGTTCGGTGTGTAGGCGCCAAGCGCCGTATCCATCTTCGAGGGCGGCCCGTAGTTGCCCTGCATGGTGCCGAGGGCGAGCCCGGCATAGGCGCGCCCGTCGCCCATCACGCCGCAGGCCGCAAGCACCCGGTTGTAGCGCGCGGGATAGACGATACTGCTGGGCGTGATGGTGAAATTGTTGCCGGCCGCGGTGACCATCACCACGCCGTGGTCGTAGGCAAGGTTGACGGCGTCGACCAGGGCCTGCGAGGCGAGGCCGCCCATGCTCATCGACAACACCTGCGCGCCTTGCTGGCGCGCGTAGTCGATGCCTTGCACCATGGTGCCGGTGGTCAGCCGCACCACCCAGTCGGCGATGCGCACCGGCAGGATTTTCGCGAGCGGCGCGCCGCCGACGAAATCTGTGAAGCCCGGCCAGTGCGGCGACGTTCCGTCGAGCTTGTTGCCGGCTAACAGGCTGAGCGTGCCGGTTCCATGGCCGCGATTGCTGGTCAGCGTGCCGGCCGGAGCGTGATCGGTCGCGTTGTTCGGGCCGGTCCCGTCGTCGACGAAATTGCGCTGCTGCGCTGTAAGAAGTCCGGCTGGAAGGGTCTCGTGACCGGGATCGAAACCGGTATCGAGATGGGCGATGGTGATGTTGGCCTGCCTGGCGCCGACGCTTTCGCGCGCGGCCTTGAACTGGCTAAAGTCCGGCGCGGCATTCCAGGCGACCCGGCCTGACACCGTCGCTTGTCCACCGCTCGGATCCTGATCGTCGAAAGTGCATGTCGGAGCCGCGCTCGCCGCCATGCCGCGCTCGCCGGCGCCGTTCCGGTAATCCCATTGCTGCATGATATCGGGCTCGACCGCGAGCACCTCACCGCCCGCGGCGGCCAGCGCCGGGTTCCGGGCGACAAGATCGTGGGCGTGGTCCCAGGGATTGTCGGTGTCAGCCGCGTCCGTGGCCAACCGCAACCAGGTGGCGCCGCGATCCGCGGCCGCGGCCGTACCGGCGGCTGCGGCGCCAGGCGGGAGAGCAAGGATCGGCTCGGCTTCGATCCCGCCAATCCGCGGCGGCCCGCCTCGCACCGATAGCCCCGCGCCGTCGCCGCGAACCTTTACAAGGAGTCCCTTCGCGCTTGCCACGGCGTCCCTCCCCCAAGATGAACCTTGGCGCCGACCGTCCGCTGCAGTCAAGCCAAGGTTCCAGGCGCGCTTCGACTGATCTCTTTGCCGACTAGGCAATCATGCCGGCTGCACGGCAAAGATTGACAGCAAAGATGATCGAGGCGTGAACTACAAATTCTAAAATAATCATCAGTCCGCCCGACGCGCATATCTGTGAGCACCTTCACATACGTCACAAAGCGCTTGCGCTCAGATGCTGTAGCGGCGGCATCGATGGCCCGAGCTGATTTACGGCGTCCGAAGCTGCTGCCGAATATGCGGCTCTCGAGGAGAAATTTCGATCACCTAGCCATTTTCAGGTTTGCTGTCTGCGCGCATGGGCACCTCCCCCCAAGCGCGCGGACGGCGTCCAAGGATCGGCCCGCAACCGCCAGTGCGCCCGGTCTCCTTACAGTTTGCCGGCTTGTCCGTTTTCGGCGTGTCGGGCGTGACATTGAGACTCTGTCCGCCACCTGCCGAGTTCGTCCAGCCACTATAGAAGGAGACGACGCTTTGATCGAGCACGCACTTATCCTACAATTTCCGTCTAACCAGAGGCGGAATCGTATCATGGCTACAAACGGCGCGGACGACAGCAACCTGCCGCGCCTGGCGCGCATCGATCCGCGCCACTTCGACCTGCTGTTCGGCGGCTGCAAGCTGGAGCGCTACGCCGCCGGCCAGCATTTGTTCGTCCAGGAGGATGCCTCCGATCGCATCTATGGTGTGATAAGCGGCACGGTCGAGATCTCGATCTATTCGCCGGGCGGACAGAAGCTGGTGGCCAATATCGAGCTGTCGCGCAGCCTCGTCGGCGAGATCGGGGCACTGGACGGACGCCCGCGCACGGCCACCGCTAGCTGTCTCACGGCATGCGAGCTGGTTTCGCTGAGCCGGACACAACTCTTTGACCGCATTGAGAAAAACCCGTCTCTCGCGAGAGCGATGATCGAATTGCTGTGCACGCGGCTGCGCTGGGTCAGCGGCGAGTTGGGCGACCAGGCCTTCTTCGGCATCGAGGCCCGGCTGGCGAAGCGGCTGGTGTTCCTGAGCGGGGTCATGGCCGACTCCGCCGGCTGGATTCCGATTTCGCAATCCGAGCTCGGCGAATTCCTCGGCGCGACGCGCGAATCCGTCAACAAGACGCTCAACGACTGGCGCAACCGGCAGATGATCGCCATCAAGCGCGGCGGCCTGCGCATCATCAACGCCGCCGCGCTAAACCACATCGCCGAATCGCAGGACGACGACTGAGCAGGCTCGGCGACTTCGCCCAAGCAGCAGACAGCCTAAGCGCCCCTGATCACAACCGCGAGATCATGTAGCGCAGCGCCGAGCGGCTCGGCATGAAGAAATAGCCGCCGCCTTTCGTGGTGACGAACTTCGGCACATCCTTGAGCACGGTGACCTTTTCCCAGGACGGGATCGAGAACCGGCCGCCGCCGCCCCTTGCCCCGATCGTCGGATCCGTCTCCCCGACAAGACCCTGGAACGAGCTCGACGAGACCCAGGTCTGCTGGATGAACTCGTATTGGCGCTCGATATCGGCGTTGAGACACATGAAGAGCAGTCCCTTCTCCGTCTTTCCGCCCTTGTCCTTTTTCTCATAGGTGCGGCCGACGCGCAGGATGCGATGGCGCTTGCCGATCCTGATCTGCGTCTCGCGGTCCTCGCCGAGCGAATCGCGCGGGTTGGAACGGCGTATATGGGAGCCGAGTGGACAGGCGTGCCCCTGCGGATCCTCGGCGCCGAGCGCGAAATCATTGTCGACGCCGCGGCCCGGCCGCCCGTTCGGATTGCGCACGAGCGAGCTGCCGTCCTGCCAGCGGCCGAGCATCTTCGCGGCCACCCAGCGTTGATCGATGGCGGGATCGCCGCTCTCATCTGCGGCCTGCAGGGCGGCCCGCCTGCAATAATCGTCGAACAATTCGACATGCTGCTCGAACTGGCGCACGACGAGGAACGTGCCGTTGCGGCCGAAATCGCGCGGCGGAGGCGGTTGCCCAGGTATCTGGCGGTTGCGCCGCACCTGCGACAGGATGCCGGCGCGGTCCAGCGCCGCCTCGACCGACGGCGACGACGGGTAGAAGCCATGCTCGTCGCGATAACCGAACAGGAACTCGCCCGGTGCGAGCAGATGCATGGGCGCGGCTCCCTTGGCGGCGCGCGCCGTACCCCGAACGATCGGTTGCGAGATGCCGTCGACGAAGCCGAAATGCTCGACCGCCCGCTTGCCTTCGCGCTTCACCTTCAGCGGCAGTTCGGCGGTCACCGACATCCCGGCGCTTGCCGTCTGTCGCTTCATGGCCGTGATCTCGGCCTTCAGCGAGGCCGGTGTCTCGGCATAGCAGACGATGAGGGCATCGACGGGCTTGGCGGATGACCCCCACTGCCATTTGTCGGGCGCGTCGGGGCCGGTGTCGTTGAGGATGCGGCTGCGCTCGGGCGTGCCCATGCCTTCCCGGAAGGCGACCGGGAACGTGTCCAGCGGTTCGTCGTCGACGCCGCCTTCGAGCCCAAGCCGGCGCAGTCCGTTGGGGCCGAACGCCACCGTCATGGCGCGGCCCGCGGGCACCCCGTCGCCGAAGCTGGTTTTGCCGATGACGAAGTCGAGCCACGCCTTGCGCTTCGCCGCCGGCAGGCCGTCCGGCACCTGGATCGCAAGCATATGCGCGTCGCCGAGCGCGCCGAACGGCCCGAAGAAGATCGACTGGATTTCGCCGGATTCCAGCGCTTCGAGGGGCGAGGACGGAGGCTCCGCCAGGCTCCTCGCGTCAGCCGGCAGCGCTTGCGGACGCGGCAGGGAACCGAAAAGGCTCAGCCAGTCGCGCGCCTCGTTGCCGGTAGCCGAGGCGATGCCGCGCCTGATCCTGGAGTTGATGCGGATACGCGTGGTGTTGAGGTGCGGATAGGCGGTGTACCAGAACAGCGTCGGCACCTGTTGGCGCCGCGCCCAGCGCTTGAAGCGATCGCCGTCGCGCGCGCCGTCCAGGAACAGCCAGCGCGTGCGCGGATAGCCGTCGGTGTTGCTCCACACACCGGTCAAGCCGGCCGAGGCCTTGGCGATGAAGTCCTCGAGATAGCTTTCCCAACTGCCTCCGTAATTGGAGAAGAACATCAGCCTGTTGGTGCCGGGCAACAGCACCCAGCGGGCGAAATGAATGGTGTTGATGGTAGCGAGGAAGCCTGGCCTGAACACCTTCTGCGCCGATATCGAGATAAGGTAGAAGGAGAGCCGCAGCGCCAGCCGCCGCAAGATGCCCGCCTTCATCGTCGAGATCGCCGTCAGATTATTCTGCGCAGTGTGGTCCTCATGGGCGAGGATCTTTTCGAGCGCGCCGATCTCGACAGGGGTACTCGCCGGCTGGTCCTTGTCCTCGAGCCGCCGCAACGCCAGGAAGCAAAGCCCGACGAACAGGGCGAGAATGGTCAGCAGACCGAGGACTGAAAGCAGAAGCGAGGTGCCCGCAATCGCGACGTTGGTGAAGGTGATCCCATGCGGGTTTCCGAAAACGAGCACATAAGTCATGCGCCAGAAGGCCAGAATGACGATCGCGACGGTGGCGAACATCGCCGGCGTCAGCAGCGTCGTCGTCAGCGCCCGCGACCAGTGGCCGGGCGGTCTTTCCAGCAGGCTTTCGGCGGGCTCGAATGCCCAGCCGAATTGCCCGAGGCACCGGACATGGTGGCGCGCCTCGGCAAGCACATCCATCGCATTGCCGGCGCCCGCGCGCGGCTTTTCGACGATCTCACGCACGCTGTCGGCGAGCTTGGCCTCGGCCAGGATCCGCCGCACGGAATGTCCCGGCGTGCCGGAGAAAACCAGCCCGGCGGCGCTGCCGAAAGACGGCGATATCTCGATGTGCTTCCTCTTCAGGAAGTCTTCCAGCGAACCGCCGTCCGGGAGGCCGCAGACATCCCTGAAGATCGGCCGCAGCCGGTGACCGATCGCGTGCGCCATGGCGGCAATGACATCGTCGGTGCTGCCGTCGCCGGAGATTTCCAGCACCAGCGCGCCGGTCTCGACCCCCGATTTTTCGTCTTTGCCGGTAGGAGCGACGGCCAGGCTGGTGAAATGGATGGTGCCGACCTTGTCGAGCGCGGCGCTGACCTCGCCGATCGCCGGATTGCCGAGATCCGCGACCTTGTCGCGCACCGCATCGAGCGGCATCGGTCGGGTGATCGGGCAGACCACGGTCACCATCGACTGCTCGGCTGTCCGGCAAAGCGGCGAGCGCTCGAAATCGACCTTGAGGCTTGCCGGGTAGGCGCCGACATTGACCATCTTGCCGGCCCTGCCCCGCGCGCGGGTCAGCTTCGGTTTGCTGAACAGGGCGCGGATGCATTCACCGATCTGAATGCGGGCGATTTCGGCGCCGATGCACAAATGGATCCCGTAACCGAACACCATGTAGTCGCGATGCGGGCGCGACGTATCGAACGCGTTCGGCCGCTGTACGATCTCCGGGTCGAACATCGCCGAGAGTGTCGCCGGCATGACGACCGTTCCGGCTTTGACCACGCGCTCGCGACGGGTGCCCTTGCCGATGACCGCGTCACGCCTGGTGTAGCGCCAGGGTCCGATCCAGATCGGCTTGAAGCGCATGGCTTCCATGATCGCCCGGTCGAGCTTGCCGGTATCGCCGGCGCCGAGGGCCTCATCCACGGCCTGCCGTGCATCGGTTCGCGACAGGATCACATCCAGGCAATTGCTGCCGGCGAGCACATTGGTCGGCACGAAGCCGGCGACCATGCCGAGCATGATGGAATGAATGTCGGGCAGCGACAGGCGTCCCTGGTCCATCAACGCAACCAAGCGGGCCAGCGGCCTGTCATCCTTGTCCGCCTTTTCCCGGACCGCGGCGATCGAGCGGTCGATAATTTTGATCAGGCGATCTCCCCCGACCATGGCAAGCTGGCGCGTGGTGGGATTTGCCGTCGGATCGGAAAAGAACAGAGCGCTGAGCGCGATCGACCAGTCGGCGAATTCGGTCTCATCGTCGATCTGAAGGCCGAAATAATCGCGGCAGATGCGCACCGGAACGATCTTCATCAAGCCTGCAATGGCATCGAAGCCGGGGCTGGCGCGGGTCATGATCTCGCGCGAATGGCGCTCGGCGATTGGCCTGACGGTTGCTTCGACCTCCGCCGGTGGGAACGCGCTCAGCACGGCCGATTTCATCTGCCGGTATGCAGCGCCATCCTGCATGCCGAGAATGAAATTCGAGCCCCTCGCCAGCTCGGCCATTTCCGGCCCGTAAGGCGTCTCGAACTCGTCGCCGCGCTCCAATATGTCGCGCACATCCGCGCCCTTGGTGACGAGCAGGAAATTGCCGAAGCCGGGATTCGGCCAGAAGCGGCGCAGCAGCGCCAGCAGCCAGCGCGGATCGCCGAGAAGAAAGCCGGCGATGCGCGACGCAATGCCGCCCTTGGAACGCAGTCGATAGATGTCGAACGGCGGCATTTCGGCGACGGGGCGCTGGCTCTTCTGGGCGGCCCGGACAGCGTCGAAGTACTTCAGTGTGATCATGCGCGTTCAAGCCCCCCGGCTGTCCACGTCAATGCGATGCCGGCACCGTCTGGCCTAGGTTTGCGTCGGTCCGGCGTATGTGAATTCGTTCACAGTCATCTGTTGTCGGCCCGGCAATCATGCGACTGACTTGGCCCGATCGAAATTGGCGATCAGGAAATTGTTCTTGGCCGCGTCAACGAACGGTATCCAGCGTATCCTCTGCTCGGAAAAGTCAGGATGCCGAGTCATGAAAATCGCAAGCTCGCGCTCTGCCTCGTCATGCCTGCCGCTTCTGATAAGGGCGCCTATCTTCAGGAACCTGGCGTAGAAATAACTTGGCGACAGGTTGAGCGAGCGCTCGGCTGTGGCGATCGCGGCCGGCCAGTCCTCGACGAAGCAATAAGCGGCGGCCAGTTCACCCAGATTGTGGAAGCGATAGAGGTCGAACGGGCTCAACCGCTCGGTATCGAGAAAGAACGGGATCGCGCCGGCCGCGTCGCCAAGCAAAAGGCGCGCGCTGCCCATTGCCGAGCGGGCGAAGGCGAAGCTCGGATTGATGTGGATCGCCTCGGCGAGGTGCTCGGCCGCCAATGCCGGCAGGCCGCGCATGATGTCGGCCGCGCCGAGATAGGCATGCGGGCGCGCGTCGAGGCTGTCCATCAGCAACGCCTTGCGCGCAAGCTCCTCTACCTTTTCCAGGTCGTCGCTGTCGCCGAAACGCAGCCAGGCCCGCCAGAAATACCACCAGGCCAGTTCATTGAGCACGGCGCTCGAGTTCGGATCGTCCCGGTAGGCTCTGTCGAAGAAGTCGAGCGCGATGTCGGTGTCGCGGCGTGTGCGCCTATTCATGTGCCAGCGGCCGCGCCTGACCAGTTGCCAAGTCTCAAGGCTCTCCCACGGCACCTGGAACGTACGCGCCTGTTCGGCGCGATCGACCTCCTTGTCGAGGATGGAAACGATCTCGCTGCCGACCTGATCGCGCAGCCTGAAGATGTCGACCAGATCGCGGTCGAAGCGTTGCGACCAGACCAGGCGCCCGTTCGAGGTATCTGTGAGCGATGCGTTGAGACGGATATGCCTGTCGTGGCGCGCCAGCGTGCCGCTGACGATGTAGCGCGCGCCAAGCGCATTGCCGATGAGCCTTGTGCCCAGGCTATCGTCGCGAAACTGGAAGCTGGATCCCTTGGCGATGACCGAAAGCCAGCGCGTGTTGGAAAGACCGTAGATGATGTCCTCGGCGATGCCGTCGGCCATATAGCCGACGTCCGGTTCGCTCCCATTGCCCTGGAACGGCAGCACCGCGATTGCCGGTGGCCCCTTGGGGACGGGTTTGTAATGGCGGGGCGCGGCCGGAATAGAAGCGAAGGAGGCCGGCGTGGCAGGCCCGTTGCCGCCGCGGCCCGCGATCAGGACCCGCACCGGCAGGGCGATGTTCTTCAGGCTGAACTCGCCGAGATCGGTAAAGACCGCCGCTGTCTTGTCCTTCACATGGTGCCAGGTCGTCGCCGAGATGGCGACGCCGTCGTGGGGCGCGAATTCCTGAAGCCGGGCTGCGATGTTCACGTCGTCGCCGTAGAGACGGCCCTCGCGGACAATCACATCGCCGGTGTTGATTCCTGCGCGGAACGGCATGCGCATGTTCTCGGCAACCGCAGCATTCAGCGCTGCGATCCGCGCCTGGAAATCGAAGGCCGCCCGCAAGGCTTCGATCGGATTGCCGAATTCGGCCATGATGCTGTCGCCGGCATCGCCGAATGTGCGCCCGCCAAATGCGCCGCAACTGCTGGCGATGATGTCGCGCCTCTCCTCGAACGCGGCAACGGCGAGCTCGTCGTCGATGCCCATCAGCCTCGAGAATCCGACGGCGTCGATCGAAATGATTGTCGCAAGCTGACGGGTGTAATTCCGTTCAGCCATGATCGAGCCCCCAGTCCCCGCTTCCAGTCCAGAACAGGCGACCTGCGCTCAAAAGAAACGCGTCGCCGTCTGCCGATGGATATCCCCGGCAGGTCCGGCGCGCAGTTGCCACCCTGTTATGACCAGAATTCTATCAGGGTCTTGCCGAAAGCTCTACCAAGAACAGCTAATATGGCGAACGCCATCGAAGGGCACATCCGCATCGTGCCGTTACCCATTGAAATCACGCGCTCTTTTGTCCTCAGGCAATGTTGGATTTCGCTGCTGCCAGCCGAAGATCGGCCATGTCGAGCCAGACGCTTCACAATCCGCTGTATTCACGCTACGGAACCAACCGGCCCGCGTGCTGGTTTCTGACGGCACCCAGGCCCATATGAAACTTGGCCAATTACGCGATTTGAGGGCTCTCATGCGCACTGTTGTTTTAGCAACCGGTATCGCGGCCTTCCTTGCCGGCGGATCGGCCCTTGCGGCGGACGACCAGCCACTGCCGCCGCAAAATGCCAAGAAGCTGTCGGAGATCATTGCCAAGGTCGAGCACCGCACCGACTTCCGCTATGTGAAGGAGGTCGATTGGGATAGCGACGGCTACACCATCACCTACTACACCACCGACAAGGCCAAGGTCCAAATCACCTACGACCCGGTGACCGGCGAGCCCAAATAGGCCGCGATCGCTTGCCCCCTCTGCCATTCCGCGGGGCCTGCATTCGGCAAAGACTCGATCGTCGAAACAAGCACCCGAGGAGAGCATGCGGCTTCATACCTGCGCGAGCGCCCTGATTGTGACCGCGTCGATTGTGGGTATGTCCGGCCTGGCGCGGGCGGTCGGCCCGTCCTTCGATTGCCGAAAGGCGCGGTTGCCCACCGAAAAGGCGATCTGCGCCGACCCACAAATGTCAGCCATCGACGCTTTGGTCACCAAGGCCTATGGCGGTTTTGAACCTGCCTTCGGCGGCGACAAGCGCAAGATCGCCAGGGAGTTGGTCGCTGACCGGAATGCCTGCAAGACAGATGCTTCCTGCATCGTCAGCGCCCAGAACAATGCGTTGCAGACAGATGGCAGCGCGCCGTCATGGGTGCAGGACTACAACATCGCGCTGATCGGCAAGAAGGCGCTCGAATTCGCGGCAAGAACTCCGAAGCCGACCGACCGGCCCCTGCCCGCGTCGATCGGAAACTGCGGCTTCACCCACATCAAGACGCTGACGGCAAGGCTGGGCGACGATCCGCTGGAAACCCCCAGCCCGGATGCCGGCAGCGCAGCGACGTTCACCAATGGCGGCACGGCGGTCTCCTATGACCGCGAGCCTGGACTGGCGAGTTCCAAGGTCGGCGATCCGGTCGTCATGTGCCTCATCGCGATCCCACGTGACTGTCCGAAAGACGATCTGCGCGGCAGGGTTTACTACGGCGTCGACCTCGCCGCCAAAGGCGCATGGGCCCTGCCGGACTCGCAGCATATGTGCGGTGGCGCCTGAGGACCTCGGCGCCGCGCCATGGAGTCCGGCGCGATGGGCCGCCCTTGCATCGTCACAACTTTGGTGGCTGACTGCCCCTCACTGATTGCGGGCACGGGGGTGCATGGCAATGATCGGCCACGTCCTGAAGCGCATCCTGATGGTGCTCGTCGGCTATCTGGTCGCGGTTCTTGCCGGGTTGATCGCGGTGGTGGTGATCTACGCGATATTGAGCTCGCTGCCCAATGCGCCGGGCTACTTCAGACTTATGGAATTCACCCCCGTCGCCGTGCTGGTCGTACCGCCGCTCGGCATGTTCGTCTATTTCCTGACGATCATACTGACGGGGATGCAGACGCTGGTCTTCGCCTTGATCGCGGAGTTCTTTTCGCTGCGCAGCTTTTGGCTGCACATGGTCTTCGGCGCCGCCGCCGCGGCTGCCGGTTTCACATTGATATGGCCTGACGCCGATGATCCGGAACGCTGGGCCGACATGGGCATCATAGCGGGCGCCGGCCTCGTGGCCGGCCTGATCTACTGGCTGATCGCCGGGCGCGACGCCGGCTTTCGCCGGCCGCTCATCAAAGCAATTCCAGGAAAAGTGTGAAGCCGCCAGGCCGGGCGGCATCGCCGTAGCCTTCCGTCCGGAATCGCTTGAAGTTACAGGCTCAGCTTGACGGCGTGCGCACCGCTTCGGTCGCGTCCAGCGCCTGCATCAGCTTGGAATCGCGGTCATAGACGTCGTCGAAATACTCGACCTTGCCGGACATATCAGGCCAGGCGGTGAAATAGGCGACATAGACCGGAATGACGCGCGTGACATTCTCGGTCGAATGGCCGTGCTTCAGCTTCTCGGCAATGTCGTCGACAGAGGTTCCAAGCACTGCGGCGGCCATGCCGCGCGGATCCTGCAGCCGGACGCAGCCATGGCTGAGCGCGCGCATGTCGCGCGCGAAGAAAGACTTCTGCGGCGTGTCGTGCATGTAGATGGCGTGCTTGTTGGGGAAGAGTATCTTCAATTCGCCCAGCGCATTGGCCTCGCTCGGCTGCTGACGCACGCTGAATGGGATTTTAGAGCCATAGGCGCCCCAGTCCACCTCTGACGACGGGATCTGCCTGCCGCGCGAATCCGTCACCTCATAGCCGGCGCGATCGAGATAGCCGGGATCGCTGCGCAGCCTCGGCAGCATCTCGTTGACGATAATCGACTGCGGCACGCCCCAATAGGGATGGAAGTCGACCTGCTTGATCTGGTCGTAGAAGAAGGCGGTCTGGTTGGTGACCCGGCCGATGACGACGCGGGTCTTCAGCTTCTCCTCGCCACTGTCGATATAGCTGGCGGTGAAGGCGGGCTGGTTGATGAAGACACGCGGACTGCCGAGATCGGACGGCATCCAGCGCAGCTCCTCAAGCGCCACCTTGACCTTCTCGATCCTGTCGGCCTTCGAAGCGCCGGCCAGCGAAGCCACCGTTCGCGGCCCGATGACGCCATCGCCCTTCATGCCTTCCCGCTGCTGCACCGCCTTGATCACCGGCACCAGCTCGGGGTCGTAAACCTCGCTCTTGCCAAGGCGGGCGAGCACCTCGCCATAGTTGCCGCCCATCTCGTCATCGAGATTGCGGGCAATCAGCGTCAGCAACTTGGGCAGCTCCGGGCTGCTCTCACCCGGCTTGAGCAACAGCTTGGGATCAACGACGATCTCGTTTTCCTCGCTGGCCTCGAGCGCTTCCAGTTCTACGCGCAGCGCCTGGTATTCCGGATTCTGTGGATGCCGCGACTCCAGATAGGTGCGGACCTCCTGGGTATGCGCCAGCGTCTTCAGCGCACCTTCCAGATCGAACGGCTTAGCCGGGAAATCATAATAGCCGGTCATCCGGTTGGGATCGACGCGGCCGCTCTGGGCATCATGGGCATAGCGCAGCACGCGCGCCGAGAGTGCCATCTCGAACCGAACCAGTTCCCTGGTCCGCTCTTCCGGCGTGGCGGAAGTCGCGGCCGCCGGAATGTCGACGGAGTAGTCGGCCGGCGTCAAACCGTAGCTCGCCGCCTCGCCAAGCACGCGCACCGCATCCTGCGCCCTGCTGTTGGGGGCGTTGTCGCTCACCCAGATGAAATCCGGATTGGCCGAGTAGTAGGCGATCAGCGCCTTGGCGATGTCGGGCTCGGCGAACAGCTCGTAGTCGCTCAGGCCGGCAACGGCATCGCGGAACGCGGTGCTCGTCACTGATGGCACGAAGGCGGCATCCTGCGCCGTTGCGGATGGCGTCGCAGGCATCAGCGACTTGAAGTCGACGCGCACGAGCTTGTCGGCCCTGTAAGTGTTGTAGGTCGGGCTGCTGATTCGGGCGCCGCCGCCACCCGCCCCCGGCGTTGCCGGACCTATCTTGCGTGGCTTTGGCGGCGGTGGAAATTCGCCTTGCGGGTTGTGCCGGATGCCGCCGCCGAACAACATGTCGAACAGCCCTTGCGCGCTGGCCGGCTGCTGCCCAAGAGCTATCGTTGCCGCGATCGCGATCGGCAGGACGGCCTTTTTTTTGTTCCCGAGGATTTTCATGCTGCACCCGCACCGGTTGTGGCCGGTTCCCGTTCCGCGCCGCTGGACGGTCCCGCCCTCCGCATGGCGGATCTATGACGTGACTATACCGATTCATACCGATTTCGTTAAGCTTCCATAAATTTTCGAAGCCGTGTTGCAGAACAGTTTCACATCATCGTGAGACCAGGAGCAGCATTCGCTCCGGCCTCGAAAACAATCAGGCGTTGGCGGCGCCTCGCCTGACCCGCGTGACAAACACCAGGCATTGTGATCGAAATTCTGGTGGTCGCAGCAAAGGTGGCCGGGAGGATTTGCCGTGAAGAAAGGGTATCGCCAGCTGCTTGACGAGGCGAATGCCGAGATCGAGGTCGTGTCGCCGGAGGAGGCCGCGGGGCTGCTGGAGGATGACGACACGATCTTCGTCGATCTGCGCGACCCGCGCGAGGTCGAGCGCGACGGCAAGATCCCCGGCGCCAAGCATGTGACGCGTGGCATGCTGGAATTCTGGATCGATCCCGAAAGCCCTTATCACAAGCCGTTCTTCGCCTCGGGCAAGACCTTCGTCTTCTTCTGCGCCGGCGGCTGGCGCTCGGCTTTAGCCACCAAGACGGCGCAGGACATGGGCCTGACGCCGGTCAAACATATCCTCGGCGGCTACACCGCCTGGAAGGCGGCCGGCCTGCCGGTCGAGCCGGGGCAGAAAAAGAAGGCGGACTGATAGGCTGATTAGTGCAGGATCGCTTCCCGCTGCTCGGTCACGAAGCCGACCGCGCGCGCGACCACATCCCTGTCGGCGAGAATACGCCGATGGCCAAGCCCTTCGGCCCAGTGCAGGTGGACATGCTCGCCGGCGCCCGCATAACGCTTGGCATGGTCGGCGTGGACCTCGCGATCGTCCGGCGCATGGATGATCAGCGTCGGCACTGGGGCCTCGGCCAGCTGGCGGTCGCCGGTGAATTCGCTGAGCGGCCGGCCCGAAAGGTGTTTCACCCTGTCCGCCATCGCGACGCGAGAGCGCGGCCCGACATTGAGCCTGTGGCTGAAATCGTCGAAGATTGCCGGCAGCGAGCTCGGCGCGGCAATCAAGACCAGCTTCTGCGCCTTGAGCGGCGGCATGCCCTTGACCGATGCGGCGACGGCATTGGCGGCAACCGCGCCGCCGAAGGAGTGGCCGACCACGGCGGCAAAGGGACCGAACCATTCGCCTGTGACACGCACCGCTTCCACCGCATTCACCATGTTCAGATGGCGGCCGAGCGAGTGGCCATGCCCGGGCAGGTCGAGTGAGACGACCTTGTATCCGGCGCCGCGAAACCCTTCGATTAAGGCGCGCATATATTCAGTGCGCGAGCGCCAGCCATGGATGACGAGCACGGTGCCGCGCGGCTCCCTGCCCGGCTCCGGCCGGAATTCGTGCACGGTGACGCAATCCGTCCTGGTCTTCAGCCGGTGATGGCGCGCCTCGGCCATGAAGGCTGACGCGCGTTCGACGGCCCGGCGTTCGCCGTCGCTCAACCCTTTGACGCTGGGTGTCCGGCAAAACAATTCGAACGCGGCGCGACCGCTGAGGCGCGGCGCGATATGCTCGGCCGCGCCGAAAACGCCCCGGATGACCTTCATTCCAAATGATGCCATATTGGCAGTCCATCCATTCGTTCAAGCATGAACATAATAGTTCAAACATGAACATTAAGCAAGAGCTGCCCTGGGATAACCCGCGTTTTCGCAACTGGGTCGCGGTGGCGCGCGCCTGCCATGTGCTGGAGCGCACGCTTGCCGTGAAGCTTGCGCCGCTCGACCTCAAGCCGGCGCAGCTCGACGTGCTGATGAACCTCTACCGCCATCCCGGCATGTCGCAGCACGACCTTGCCCGCAAGCTCCTGGTCGGCCGCTCCAACATCACGATGCTGTTGCCGCAACTCGAGGGGCGCGGCCTGCTGCGGCGCGAAGGCGACGAGAAGGACAAGCGCGTGCTGCGGCTTAACCTCACCGAGGCGGGCGAGGCGCTGCTGATGAAGGCGCTGAAAGTCCACATGGCGCTGATCGAGAAGGCGATGAGCCAGTCGACGCCGGAACAGTGCGACATGATCGGCGAGCAGATGCGCAAGATCGCCGACGTGCTGAAGGAAGCCTGAGCGGGCTTCCAATCACCACATGGTTTTCTTGGCCCGCTCCGGCCACTCCTTGTCGTAAGTGGCGCCATCGATGTTCTTGCGGCTGGTGATCTCGAGGATCTGGCCGGGCGTCGGCAGCGACTTCGGGTCGAGATGCCTGGCCGGGTTCCAGAGTTCCGAGCGCACGATGGCTCGGGCACACTGGAAATAGACCGTGTCTACATCGATGACGGTGACCGAGCGGGCCGGCTTGCCGTCGACCGTGAAGGAGGCGCAAAGCGCGGCATCGGTGGTGATATGGGCGCGGCCGTTGACGCGCAGCGTCGTGCCCGAGCCCGGCACCAGGAAGAGCAGCCCCACGCGCGGATCGCGAATGATGTTCCTCAGCGAATCGGCGCGGTTGTTGCCGCGCCTGTCCGGCATCATCAGCGTCTTGTCGTCGACGAGGCGCACGAAGCCGGCGAGATCCCCGCGCGGCGAGCAGTCGAGCCCCTCCGGCCCGCTGGTCGCCAGCGCCACGAAGGGCGAGGCCTCGATGAAAGCGGCATATTCGGGAATCACATGGTCGAGTTCCTTGACGACCGAAGCCTCACCCGGCAGCCCGTAAAGCGCTTCCAGCTGTTCGACCGATATGATACGCGACATTCTTCGCCTCCTGACTTTTTGCCGGCGCTACTCCATGTCCATGACGCCTTGACGACAGCCGGCTGCCGACATTGGATTGCTACCCGCACAGCTAGCGGTCTCGGCTCAGCCCCTTCTCGGCCAGTTCGGCGAGATAGGCGTTCCAGCGCTCATCCTTTTCGTGGCCGAGCGTATGAAGATAGGTCCAGGTGAAGATGCCGGTGTCGTGGAAGTCGTCGAAGGTGATGCGCACTGCGTAGTTCCCGACCGGCTCGATCTTGAGGATTGCGACATTGCGCTTGCCGGGGACCGTCACCCGCTGTTCCGGCGAATGACCCTGCACTTCCGCCGATGGCGAAGCCACGCGCAGAAACTCCGCCGGCAATTCGAACGGCTGATGGCCCGGAAAGGTCACGGTCAAGAGCTTGCGGTCTTTCGAGACCCTGAGTTCCTTTGGCGCGGTCATGACTGGTCCTGTCTAGAGACGGATGATTTCAGGTCGAATCGACCTGAAATCTGAATCCGTCTCTAAGTCAAAGAGATAGAGCATGATGTCGTCCGAAAAACCGCTTCACACTTTTCGGCATCATGCTCTGGGTTGCGCCCTTCCCTACGCCGCTTCGCGCGATGCGGAAAGCCACTTGAGGCCAGCCGACATACGATGTCGGTCGGGGAATGTTACCAAAGACCGAGAGCTTCTATCTTGAATGCGGCATTGGATCGTATCACATAACCGTATATAACGACGCCGCTCAGGCCACGGGAAACGCTTGCAATGGACATGATCGACCCCTTCGGTCGCACGATCAGCTATCTGCGCGTATCGGTCACCGACCGCTGCGATTTCCGCTGCACCTATTGCATGGCCGAGGACATGACCTTCCTGCCGAAGAAGGATCTGCTGTCGCTTGAGGAGCTCGACCGGCTCTGCACCGTCTTCATCGAAAAGGGTGTGAAGAAGCTCAGGCTGACCGGTGGTGAGCCGCTGGTGCGCAAGAACATCATGCACCTGGTGCGCCAGCTGTCGCGTCATCTGGACAGCGGCGCGCTGGAAGAGCTGACGCTGACCACCAACGGCTCGCAGCTTTCGCGCTTCGCCGCCGAGCTCGCCGACTGCGGCGTCAAACGCATCAATGTCTCGCTCGATACGCTCGATGCCGAAAAATTTCACCAGATCACGCGCTGGGGCAATCTCCGTAAGGTGATGGAAGGCATTGATGCCGCTCAGAAGGCGGGGCTGAAGATCAAGCTCAATGCGGTCGCGCTCCGCGACTTCAACGATGCCGAGATCCCGGAGCTGATGCGCTGGGCGCATGGCCGCGGCATGGACCTCACCCTCATCGAGACGATGCCGATGGGCGAGATCGAGGCCGACCGCACCGACCAGTATCTGCCGCTGTCGATACTGCGCGCCTCGCTGGAGCGCCAGTTCACGCTCGCCGATATCCCCTTCAAGACCGGCGGCCCTGCCCGCTATGCCCATGTCGCCGAGACAGGCGGCCGGCTCGGCTTCATCACGCCGATGACGCATAATTTCTGCGAAAGCTGCAACCGCGTGCGGCTGACCTGCACCGGCACGCTCTATATGTGCCTCGGCCAGGAGGACGCCGCGGATCTGAGGGCACCGTTGCGCGCCTCCGAAGGCAACGAACTGCTCGACGCGGCCATCGACGAGGCCATCGGTCGCAAGCCCAAGGGCCATGATTTCATCATCGACCGCCGCACCAGCCGTCCCTCGGTCTCGCGGCATATGAGCGTCACCGGCGGCTGATTTTTTCTTCGATTTGGTGCAGGATCACCTTTGGTCTTCGACCAGGGGGTATCATGCAGAAACTTCGGCGCATCGGCTTGTTTTCCGCGCTTCTGTTCTTGACGACAACGGCGCTGGCCAAGCCGTTCACCTATGTCAACGCGCGCTTCGGCACCGTGTGCACTTTCCCGGACCAGATTTTCACGGAGCGCATGCCGGAGCCGGAAAACGGCGACGGCCTGGAGTGGCACAGCGCCGACGGCGCCAGCGTGGCCTGTTACGGCAGCTACAATGCGCTCGACGACACGCCCAAGAGCCTCGTCGAGAACGAAAAAGCCAGCCCGGAGCCAGGTGAAGAAGTCACCTACGGCAAGGCCGGCAAGAACTGGGCGGTGCTGTCGGGTACGAAAGGCGACAAGATCTTCTATCGGCGGTCCGTGTTCGGCAAGGAGGACGTGATCCACAGCGTGTTCATCGAGTATCCGGCGGCGCTCAAGGCGAAATACGACCCGCTGGTCGGCACCATCGCCGGCAGCTTGCACGAGGCGTCCGGGCCAAACTCGAAATAAACCCTCCGCGCGATCCTCCGCCCGATTTACCGCCGGCCTTTTCCGGCCTAGCCTTCGAGCGCGATTTTCGCTCTAGGGGGAGTGCACATGCGCACAATCATGCTTTCACTTGCAATGCTTGGGATTGCTTCCATGCCGGCCGCGGCTCAGTCGATCGGCGGCACCTACACCGTCGCCGGCACCAATTTCGATGGTTCGAAATATGGTGGCGAGGCAACCATCACGCTGACCAGCGACACGACCTGCACGATCCACTGGGAAACCGGCGGCTCGACTTCGGACGGCATCTGCATGCGGAACGACAACGCGTTTTCCGCCGGCTATGCGATGGGTAAGGAAGTCGGTCTCGTCGTCTACAAGATCGAGAAGGACGGTTCTCTGCATGGACTTTGGACCATCGCCGGCCAGAACGGCAACGGCACCGAAGTGCTGACGCCGAAGTAGGTCTTCGGGACCCCGGCAAATCGATATCATGGGCCACGCAGAATTCGTGGCCCATTTCTTTTGGCGTTGCTGTTTGCCGGTCGCCTGCTACGGCTTGATCTAGAAAAAGAGTCCGGAACCGCC
Source organism: Mesorhizobium sp. M2A.F.Ca.ET.042.01.1.1 (assembly GCF_003997405.1). Taxonomy (NCBI): domain Bacteria; kingdom Pseudomonadati; phylum Pseudomonadota; class Alphaproteobacteria; order Hyphomicrobiales; family Phyllobacteriaceae; genus Mesorhizobium; species Mesorhizobium sp. M2A.F.Ca.ET.042.01.1.1. The sequence goes on along the minus strand of NZ_RZRX01000041.1, from coordinate 7,970 downwards.
TTTGCCTCTCTCGCCAAACCTGCGCGGCGCGCTGTTCATGATCGTGGCCATGGTCGGCTTCACCTTGAATGATGCGATCACCAAATTTTCTTCCGAATCGATGAACATGGCGCAGGTCATGCTGGTGCGCGGCGCCTTCGCGTCCTTCTTCGTCGGCCTGCTTGCCTGGCCGCGCGGCGCGCTGGTCAATCCGGCCGCCATGCTGCAGCCGATGGTGGCCATGCGCGTGGCCGGCGAAGCCGGCGCCACGGTGTCGTTCCTGATCGCGCTTGCGCATCTGCCGATCGGCAATGTCTCCGCCGTTATGCAGGCATTGCCTCTGGCGGTCACCATGGGCGCGGCCTTGGTGTTCGGCGAAAGTGTCGGCTGGCGACGCTGGACCGCTATTGCCGCCGGCTTCGCCGGCGTGCTCATCATCGTGCGGCCGGGTTTCGAAGGGTTCAGCGTCTATTCCCTGGTGGCCTTGGCCAGCGTCGCCTGCTGCGCGGTGCGCGATCTTTCCACCAAGCGCATCCCGCAGGCGATCCCGACCATGCTGGTGTCGACGGCGACCGCACTCGCCATGACCGTGCTGGGCGCGCTGCTTTTGTCGCCGATGGGCGGCTGGACACCGATGAGTGGCCGCTCGACCATGCTTCTGGCGCTCGCCGCGGTGCTGGTGCTCATCGGCTATCAGTTCATGATCATGGCGATGCGCTCGGGCGACATCTCCTTCATCGCGCCCTTCCGTTACACTGCCCTGCTCTGGTCGATCCTGCTCGGCTTCGCCATTTTCGGCGATGTTCCCGACCTGCCGATGATCGTCGGCGCCGCCATCATCATCGGCTCCGGCCTCTATGCGCTCTACCGCGAGCGCGTCGTCGGCAGGCAGCAACCTGCCGCCGAAAGCGCTGGACCCGACATGGCGCCGGACGGCATATAGGCCGATGGACAGAAATGTTGCGGGGATCATTCTGGCGGGAGGCCAGGCGCGCCGAATGGGCGGCGGCGACAAGCCGCTGCTTTCATTGGGCAAAGCCAGGCTGATCGACCATGTCGCCGCGCGATTGAAGCCGCAGGTCGCAGCTTTGGCGCTCAACGCGAACGGCGATCCGGCGCGATTTGCCGGCATGGGGCTGCCAGTGATCGAAGACACGGTGCCGGGCCATGCCGGGCCGCTGGCGGGCATCCTCGACGGCCTCGAATGGGCGGCGAAGCAAACAACCTGCCGGTGGCTGGCGAGCGCCGCCGGCGATACGCCATTCTTCCCCGACAACCTCGTCGAGCGCCTGGCCGCTGCAACCCACGACCGGCCGGGCGTGATCGCCGTCGCCAGTTGCGAGGGCAGATGGCATCCGACCTTCGCACTCTGGCCGCTCGGCCTGCGCGACGCCTTGCATCATTTCCTTGTCGACGAGGACAACCGCCGGGTTTCCGCCTTCATGGAGCGCCATGGCCATGTCGAGGTCGAATTCCCGATAATCGAGGCGGGCGGCCAAAAGATCGACCCGTTCTTCAACATCAACACGCCGGACGACCTTGCGGCGGCGGAGCGTCTGTTGCAAAGCCTCAGGCCATGAGACGCGTATTCGGCATCACCGGCTGGAAGAACTCCGGCAAGACGACCCTGACGGAAAAGCTGGTCACCGAGCTGGTCGCGCGCGGCTGGACGGTTTCGACGGTGAAGCATGCCCACCATGACTTCGACATCGACAAGCCGGGCGCTGACTCCTTTCGCCATCGGCAGGCGGGCGCCACCGAGGTCGCCATCGTTTCCGGCCGGCGCTGGGCGCTGATGCACGAATTGCGCGGCGAGAATGAACCGACGCTGGATGACATCCTGGCGCGGCTGTCGCCCTCGGACATCGTGCTGGTCGAGGGCTACAAGCGCGAAGCACACAAGAAGATCGAGGCAAGACGGCTCGACGCCAAGGATCGGACGCCGCTTTCAGCCAATGATCCCAACATCGTCGCGGTCGCCGCCGACTTTGCGGTCGAAGGCGAAGACCTGCCGGTTTTCGACCTCGACGACACCAAATCGATAGCCGACTTTGTCGAGCGCAGCACAGGTCTCGTAGCTCGAACCAAGTAACGCAGCGGCACTTCCCGATTGTCGCTTGCCGTTGATTTGCAGTTGCTTTTTTCTCGCAAAGAGTGGGAGTATCCGCCTCAGCGGGCGGTAAAGAAGCTCTGCCCACAAGAGCCGCACGGGACAGCGGCCATGACAATATGAGAGGATTATCATGCGTATTGCACTGCGTATCGCGCTTGCCGCTTCGGCCGCGCTGCTGACACTCGGCGTCGCCCAGGCTCAGGAAAAGACCCTGAGGATCGGCACCGAAGGCGCATACCCGCCCTTCAACAACCTGACCTCGGACGGCCAGTTGGTCGGCTTCGACATCGATATCGCCAAGGCGCTCTGCGACGAGATGAAGGTGAAGTGCACCTTCGTCGCGCAGGACTGGGACGGCATCATCCCGGCGCTCCAGGCCGGCAAGTTCGACGCCATCGTCGCCTCGATGTCGATCACGCCCGAGCGCCAGGAAAAGGTCGACTTCACCCACAAATACTACAACACCCCCTCGGCCATCGCCGTGCCGAAGGATTCGCCGCTCAAGGGCGTGACCAAGGAAGACCTCGCCGGCAAGAACATCGGCGTCGCCACCACGACCACGCATTACAACTACGCTTCCAAGACCTATACGGACAGCACCATCAAGGGCTATCCGAGCAGCCCCGAGGAGCAGGCCGACCTCGCCAACGGCCGTCTCGACGCGATCGAGGACGACATCGTCGTGTTGCAGCAATGGCTGGATACGCCGGACGGCGCCTGCTGCAAAATCCTCGGCCAACCCTCGCCCCAGCCGGTCGAGATCTTCGGACCGGGCGCCGGCATTGCCGTGCGCAAGGGCGAGACCGACCTGGTCAACAAGCTGAACGAAGCGATCGACACCATCCGCAAAAACGGAAAATACAAGGAAATCAACGACAAGTACTTCAAGTTCGACGTCTACGGCGCCGAATCCTGATCGTTACGCCAAGGGCGGTGAGGCACCCCTCGCCGCCCTCCTCTTCTCCCGGGATCGCCACGGAGACACGACCCGTCAATGCCGGCCCAAAGCATTTGGACACTTCTCAGCTGGGGACCGGACGGCTGGAGTGACGACATTGCGTCTGGCGTTCTGGTTACCATTGTGCTGGCGCTCGCCACACTGCCCATCGGCCTGACGATCGGATTTTTCGTCGCCTTCGCCAAGCAGCATGAAGAGCCTTCCCTGCGGCTGGCCGCCAACATCTACACCACGGTTTTCCGTGGCCTGCCGGAGCTGGTCACGCTCTTCCTGTTCTTCTTCGGCATGCCGCTTCTGCTGCAATACTTGGTGCGGCTGTTCAATCCGGCCGCGACAATCGACGTCAACAGCTTCATCGCTGGCATGATCGTGCTGTCGCTGATCTTCTCCTCCTATGCCAGCGAGGTCTTCCTTTCCGCGTTCCGCGCCATTCCGAAAGGCCAGTATGAGGGCGGCTACGCCATCGGCCTGTCGAAATGGCAGACGATGCGGCTGGTCATCCTGCCGCAGCTGATACGCATCGCCTTCCCCGGCCTCGAGAATTGCTGGCTGAGCCTGCTCAAGGACACCTCGCTGGTCTCGGTGGTCAATCTCGCCGAGACCTTGCGCCAGTCCGGCGTCGCGGCGCGCGTCACAAAGCATGCCTTCCTGTTCTACAGCGTGGCGGCGCTGATCTTCCTGGCTCTCGCCATCCTGTCGTCGATCGCCACCGGCCATATTCTGCGTCATCTCGGGCGGAGGGCGGTGCGATGAGCGTCAGCCAGGCCATCGTCGTCGACAAGCCGCCCCCTCTGGCCCGCGGCTGGCCACGCGCCCGCATCGTCGGCTACGCACTGGTCGGCGTATGGATCCTCTTAGGTCTCGGCATCGTCGCCTACCTCGTCTACGCCTGGAATCCAGAGTTCTTCGCCCGTTACGCGCCGGCCTATCTGCAGGGCCTGGGAACCACGCTTTCGCTGGTTTCCATCTCGATGGTGCTGGGAGCGCTCTTCTCGCTGCCGGTCGCCTACGGCCGCATGTCGAAGAACTGGATCCTGTCCGGGCTTGCCTATTGCTACGTCTATTTCTTCCGCGGCACGCCGCTGCTCGTGCAGACCTATCTCGTCTATTACGGCGTCGGTTCCTTCCGGCCGGAGCTGGAAACGGTAGGGTTGTGGTGGTTCTTCCGCGAGGCCTTCTATTGCGGTGTCTTTGCGTTCTCGCTCAACACCGCCGCCTACCAGGCCGAAATCCTGCGCGGCGCCATCGAAAGCGTGCCGCGCGGCCAATGGGAAGGTGCGGCCTCGCTCGGCCTGCACACATTGCAGACGCTGCGCAAGGTCATCCTGCCGCAGGCGATCATCGTCGCGCTCAGGCCCTACGGCAACGAGCTCATCCTGATGATCAAGGCCTCGGCGATCGTTGCCATCATCACCGTCTACGACCTGATGGGCAACGCCAAGCTCGCCTATGCGAAATCCTTCGACATCCAGGCCTATATCTGGGTGGCGATCGTCTATCTTGTAATGGTCGAGATCCTGCGCCACGGCGTCGAGTGGATCGAGCGCCGAATTACCGTCCACCTGCATCGATAATCCTGCGGCTCGGCCGCCTGCACCAGTCGATGCAGCGTGGCGCGCCTTGACGAATTTTTCGCATGGCCTAGACCTTCGGCCACTGGAAACCGTGTTTTGTTGGAAGGCAGGTCTATGGCATCGGTTGCATTTCTCGGTCTTGGCGTCATGGGCTATCCCATGGCCGGGCACCTCAGGAACAAGGGCGGCCACGACGTCACCGTCTACAACCGCACCAAGGGAAAGGCCGAGCAGTGGGTGGCCCAGCATGGCGGCAAGCTGGCGCTGACGCCGGCCGAAGCAGCCGAAGGCAAGGACTTCGTCTTCTCCTGCGTCGGCAATGACGACGATCTGCGCTCGGTCACCACCGGCGCCAACGGCGCCTTCGCCGCGATGAAGAAGGGTTCCGTTTTCATCGACAACACCACCGCCTCGGCGGAGGTCGCGCGCGAGCTGGACGAAGCGGCGCGCAAGGCAGGCTTCTCCTTTCTCGACGCGCCCGTGTCAGGCGGTCAGGCCGGCGCCGAGAACGGTGTCCTGACCGTCATGGTTGGCGGCGAGCAGTCGGCCTTCGACAAAGCCAAGCCGGTCATTGACGCCTACGCCCGTATGGTTGGGCTGATGGGTTCGGCCGGCGCCGGCCAATTGACGAAAATGATCAACCAGATTGCCATTGCCGGCCTCGTCCAGGGCCTGGCCGAGGGCATCCATTTCGGCAAGAGGGCCGGCCTCGACATCGAGAAGGTGGTCGAGGTGATTTCCAAGGGGGCAGCCGGCTCCTGGCAGATGGAAAACCGCCACAAGACGATGAATGCCGGCAAATATGATTTCGGCTTCGCCGTCGACTGGATGCGCAAGGATCTCGGCATCTGCTTGGCCGAAGCCAACCGCAACGGCGCCAAGCTGCCGGTGACCGCGCTTATCGACCAGTTCTACAAGGATGTGCAGGACATGGGCGGCAAGCGCTGGGATACCTCCTCGCTGCTTGCCCGCCTGGAAAAATAGGCGACATGACGTTGCCTGATCCGAGCTGGAGCGCCGACGACATCGTCGCGCACCTGCGCGCGATCGGCACGGAGGCGAATTTGGCAGGCATGGCGCGCTTCGGCATCAACACGGCGAGCGCGCTTGGCATCGGTAATTCCGACCTGCGGCCGCTGGCGCGCAAGCTGAAGAAGAACCACGAGCGATCGCTTCTGCTGTGGGACAGCGGTGTCCGGGAAGCTCGGCTGATGGCGGCCTTCACCGGCGAGCCGAAGAAGGTCGACCTCGACCAGTGCCGGCGCTGGGCCGCGGATTTCGACAGCTGGGAAATCGTCGACACCGTTGCCGACCTGTTTGCCGAAACGCCATTCTGGCGCGACTTGATCGACGAATTCGCCGACGACGACCGCGAATTCGTCCGCCGCACCGCCTTCGCCATGCTGGCCTGGAGCGCGGTGCATCTCAAGAAAGAGCCGGACGCGACCTTCCTTGCCTATCTGCCGCTGATCGAGAAACATGCCCGCGATCCGCGCAATTTCGTCCGCAAGGCAGTCAATTGGGCGCTGCGGCAGATCGGCAAGCGCTCGATGAGCTTGCACGCCCCTGCCCTTGCGCTGGCGGAAAAACTGGCGGCATCGTCGGACAGGACGGCACGCTGGATCGGCAGGGATGCGGTGAGGGAACTGACGGATGCCAAACAGATCGCAAGGCTCGCAGCCGCAAAAACCTGATCTTTCCGGCGTCCGCTTTGTCGAGGTGACGCAAGAAACGCGTGGCCGTTTCGAAGACCTGTTCGAGCAGCCCGGCGCGCCGAAATATTGCTGGTGCATGGCCTGGCGCCATTCCAGCCGCGAGCACATCCCGAACGACGAGAAGAAGCGCATGATGATGGCGCTGATCGATGCCGGCACTCCGGTGGGCATCGTCGCCGAGTTGGACGGCAAGCCGGTCGGCTGGTGCTCGGTCGCGCCGCGCGAGACCTACCGGAAACTGTCAAAGCAGCAGGACGACAGCGAGACCGGCATATGGTCGATCGTCTGCTTCTATGTGCCGAGGACTTTGCGTGGCGGCGGACTGGCATCCGCCCTGCTCGACGCCGCGATCGACCATGCCTTCGCAAGGGGCGCACGCATCGTCGAGGCTTATCCCGTCGACGAGCCCGCGCCCAGCTACCGCTTCATGGGTTTTTGCGACATGTTCGTCGCGCGGGGCTTCCATGAGGTCGGCACCGCCGGCACGCGCCGGCATGTGATGCGACTCGGCCGTTGAGCCTGGCCACGGCAGCGAAGGGGCACGGATGGAAATGCGCTACCGCCGCAGGTCAAGAACCCCGAGTTCTTTCCACATCCACTCGAAGCTGTAGGTTGCCATCGAATGGCTCGGATCAGGCTGCTTGGCAGTCTGATTTTCCATATATTTCAGCCATTCGGCGACCTTTTGTCGGCCGGCTGCGGTCTTGGCAGCCTGGCGCGGTGTCTTGTTCCCCAACATTTTGACCGGCTGATCGAGCGTTTCCCGATAGTGGCGATCCAAATGCTCTCGGATGGCCTGTTCGGCGATCTCCGGCGGAATGTCCGATCGAGATGTTTGAGCACCTTCACTTGGCCGCTCGGCCTTCATCTGTTCGACGGTCGTGATCTTAGTCAGCGGTGTCCTCACGAGATGGCCGAGGGCCTGTTGGACAAGGGCGGTTCCTCTTGCCGCCCGCGCTGCGGAATTGGCGGACAGATGCAGAAAACGGCCTTTCAACTCGACGTTGCCAAGCACGAGCGAACCGTTGTCCATTGTGGTATCTATAGCGGGAGCCTCTGCATTTTTCTGGTTACCACCTTTCGGTGTCTCCTCCAGCCAGTTCCAGAATTTCGTGTCTGCCTGCGAGAAGGCTGGAATGCTGTTCAGCCGAACAGCGATGTCATCCGCTCCCACGCCCGGCGCGAGCGGAAAGCGAACGTCGTGGAAAGTGATTTCATCACCATCGGTGTTTTGCAGCTGAGGCCCCGCCACTCTTCCAAGGGTGTCGAACAACCAGGAGAGCGTGAACATGAATGCTGCAGCCTGCAGCTCGTCGTCTTTGATGGCCGGCAGCTTTTTCGCATTTCTCTTGCCGAACAGGCCCCGCAGCCCATCGAACAATATTTCGGTGGCCTGAGGAGTAAAGGGCAAGACACCACCGGCCATGACGGCTTTGCCCATGACAGGCACGATCCGCGCGGCAAGCCTGTCCCACTGTTTCAAAGTCTTGGTGGCGGTGCCCTCGCTGACGGTCAACGGCTCACCGCCGCGGATAAGGTCGCGGGCCACAAAAGATATTCCTGGAACGACGTCGCTCACCTCATACAAACTCATGACGGAGGTGCGCAGCGCCGCTATATAGGCTCTTGCT
>NZ_RZRX01000419.1:0-3325 GCF_003997405.1 Mesorhizobium sp. M2A.F.Ca.ET.042.01.1.1 | reverse complement strand
GGTGCCGGCCGGCGCGGCCGAGCTCAGGTCGCGGTATTGGTAGCCGTCGAACTTACGGTTCTGGGCGAAGGCGACGTGCTCGAGGTCTAGGTTCAGCCCCATGCCGATGGCGTCGGTCGCGACGAGATAGTCGACGTCGCCGGACTGGAAGATCTCCACCTGGGCGTTTCGGGTGCGGGGCGACAGCGCGCCGAGCACGACGGCGGCGCCCCCCTGCTGACGGCGGATCAGCTCGGCGATGGCATAGACCTCGTCGGCCGAGAAAGCGACGATCGCCGTGCGCCGCGGCAGCCGGGTCAGCTTCTTCGAGCCGGCATAGGCAAGGTGCGACAGGCGCGGCCGGGTCACCACCGAAACGCCCTTCAACAGGCGCTGCAGGATGCCATGCATGGTGGCCGCGCCGAGCAGCAGCGTCTCCTGGCGACCGCGCAGATGCAGGATGCGGTCGGTGAAGATATGGCCGCGCTCGAGATCGCCGGCGAGCTGCACTTCGTCGATGGCGACGAAGGCGGCGTCGGTCTCGCGCGGCATCGCCTCGACGGTGCAGACCGAATATTTCGCGCCGGCAGGGACGATCTTCTCCTCGCCGGTGATCAGCGCCACCTTGTGGGCGCCGACCTTCTCGCAGACGCGGGCATAGACCTCGCGGGCGAGCAGCCTCAGCGGCAGGCCGATGATGCCGGTCTCATGCGCGACCATGCGCTCGATTGCGAGATGGGTCTTGCCGGTGTTGGTCGGGCCGAGCACGGCCGTCACGTCGCGGCCCGAAAGGATCAGCGGGTGGGAGTGTTTCGGCTGGATGTTCATCGGCTCGGAAATAAGTGTTTCTGCCGCTTCGATTGTTCAAGCATGATCTTCCTCCGAAAACCGGTTCCCACTTTCCGGGATCATGCTTTTGGTCGGAAGCGCGGCGGTGCCGCCGCGTGTGACAGCCGACACATAGGGATTTAGGACGCCGAGCGAAAGCGGAATGTTCTTTGGGGCAGGCGGGAATCGACGGACCCGGTCAAAACCGCCTGTCGTTAACGGCTGGAACGAGTCTGGAACGAATCAGCGACGAATCGCTGACTCGTTCTGATTCAGGTTTTGTTCACGGCTATATGTGGATTTTTTGACGGTGAGCCTCACCACATGCTGAATCGGGAAACTGGCCCGATTCATGCTTTGCCTCCGCCGGGATCGAGTCGCCGTTAACCTTTGCCGGTGAACGGTCGCGGTCGATTGGAGACGTGTCGTCAAGGTTATGAATTTGTTGATTTTTCTTAATCGCTTTTAACGATTTGGGGTAACGTTTTCGGCTTCCGCGGTTAACTTTTCGACCAAAGCCAGAACGAATCGGCGACGAATCAGAGATGCAAGAAGTTTCCCGGTTTGTTCACTCCTAGATATGGTGTTATCCACAGCTTGCCCACCGAGGATTCACAGTTTGTCAGAAGGGTTATGCACAGAGAGCGGCCGGGCCGTTAACTTTTGCGTCCCGAATTGAGGCAAGGTGGAGCGAATAGAGAGTAGCGAATAGGGAATAGGGGATAGGGATCTGATAGCCGCCGCGCTGACGCCGCCGTTCTTCCCTATTCGCTTATTCGCTACTCGCTAACAGGAGCCGCCATGGCGACAAATGCTGTCAGGCGAAGTACTGGCCGCCATTGGCGGTGATGGTCGAGCCGGTGATGAAGCCGGCCTCGTTGGAAGCCAGGAAGACGACGCAGCGCGCGATCTCTTCCGGTTCGCCGAGGCGGCCGACGGGGATCTGCGGGATGATGCGCTCGTTGAGCACCTTCTCGTCGATCGCCTTGACCATCTCGGTCGCGATATAGCCGGGGCAGATCACGTTGACGGTTATGCCGGCGCGGGCGCCTTCCTGGGCAAGAGCCTTGGAGAAGCCGATGTCGCCGGCCTTCGACGCCGAATAATTGGCCTGGCCGGCCTGGCCCTTCTGGCCGTTGATCGAGGAAATGGTGATGACGCGGCCGAACTTGCGGTCGCGCATGCCGCTCCACAGCGGGTGCGTCATGTTGAAGACGCCGGAGAGGTTGGTGTCGATCACTTCCTTCCACTGCGCCGGCGTCATCTTGTGGAACATGGCGTCGCGGGTGATGCCGGCGTTGTTGACCAGAACCGAGACCGGGCCGAGATCGGCCTCGATCTGCTTGATGCCGGCGGCGCAGGCATCGTAGTCCGCGACGGACCATTTGTAGACCGGGATGCCGGTCTCGGCCTTGAATTTCTGGGCCGCCTCGTCATTGCCGGCATAGTTCGCGGCGACCGAATAGCCGGCGTTCTTCAAGGCGGCCGATATCGCAGCACCAATGCCGCGCGTTCCGCCGGTGACAATTGCTACCTTGCTCATGTGGTCCTCCCTTTAGAAATCGACTGAGCGAATAGGGAGTAGCGAATAGCGAGTAGGGGGCTGATGTCCCGCCGCGACGCTTTTTCTTCCCTATTCGCTACTCTCTATTCGCTATTGGCTGTTCAGATCGCTTCCACGCACATGGCGACGCCCATGCCGCCGCCGATGCACAGCGTGGCAAGGCCTTTCTTCGCGCCGCGGCGGCGCATCTCGTAGACCAGCGTGTTGAAGATGCGGGCGCCGGACGCGCCGATCGGATGGCCTATGGCGATGGCGCCGCCATTGACGTTGACGATCGAGGGGTCCCAGCCCATGCCCTGGTTGACGGCGCAGGCCTGCGCGGCGAAGGCCTCGTTGGCCTCGACGAGATCAAGGTCCTTGACGGACCAGCCGGCCTTCTCCAGCGCCCGCTTCGAGGCGGGAATCGGTCCGGTGCCCATGATCGCCGGATCGACGCCGGCGGTCGCCCAGGAAGCGATGCGGACCAGCGGGGTGACGCCGCGCCGGGCAGCCTCGGCCTCGGTCATCAGCAGCGCGCCGGCGGCGCCGTCATTGATTCCGGAAGCGTTCGCGGCGGTGACCGTGCCGTCCTTGTCGAAAGCGGGCCTCAGCTTGGTCATGGCGTCGAGCGTCGCGCCGTGGCGGATATATTCGTCCTGGTCGACGATGGTGTCGCCCTTCTTGCCCTTGATGGTGAAGGCGACGATCTCGTCCTTGAACCTGCCGGCCTTCTGCGCGGCCTCGGCCTTGTTCTGCGAGGCAAGCGCGAACTCGTCCTGGGTTTCGCGAGTGATCTGGAACTGGCGGGCGACGTTCTCGGCGGTGTTGCCCATGTGGTAGCCGTTGAAAGCGTCCCACAGGCCGTCCTTGATCATGGTGTCGATCATCTTGTAGTCGCCCATCTTGACGCCTGCGCGCAGATGCTCGGCATGCGGCGACAGCGACATCGATTCCTGGCCGCCGGCGATGATCACC
>NZ_RZRX01000418.1:0-3328 GCF_003997405.1 Mesorhizobium sp. M2A.F.Ca.ET.042.01.1.1 | reverse complement strand
CGGCGGAACTGCGGGCCTCCGAGATTCGCTTCACCCGCTTCTTCAACTCGACTCCCATGGCTATCGCGGGCGTCGATGCGAGCGGGCGCATCCTGCGCACCAACGCGCCATTCCTGCAGCTGTTTTCATCCGTGGTCGACCGGGACGCCGTCGACCGGCGGGTGAGGTTCGAGACCATCGTCCACGAACGCGACCGTCCGGCCTTCGCCGCCGCCCTCGAGAGGGCCAGGCAGCGGCAGGCCAATATCGAGCCGATCGACTCCGTGCTGCCCGGCAATGAGGAGCGCCACATCCGCTTCTACGTCAACGCCGTCGCCGACAGCGCGGGCGGCGAGGGCGCCGAGGAATCGGCCATCGTCTATGCGGTCGAGACCACCGAGCAGAAGGCGCTCGAGGGCCAGATGGCGCAGAGTCAGAAGATGCAGGCGGTCGGTCAGCTTGCCGGCGGCATCGCGCACGACTTCAACAACGTGCTCACCGCCATCATCATGGCGTCCGACCTTCTGTTGACCAACCACCGGCCGTCGGACCCGTCCTTTCCCGACATCATGAACATCAAGCAGAACGCCAATCGGGCGGCTTCGCTCGTGCGGCAATTGCTGGCCTTCTCGCGCAAGCAGACGCTGCGGCCGGAAGTGCTCAACCTGACCGATGTCCTGGCCGATCTCCGGATGCTGCTCGCCCGCCTTGTCGGCAACGACATCAAGCTGAAGATCGACCACGGGCGCGACCTGTGGCCGGTCAAGGTCGACATCGGCCAATTCGAGCAGGTGGTGGTCAACCTCGCCGTCAACGCGCGCGACGCCATGCCGAGCGGCGGTGATCTTACCGTGCGCACCCGCAACGTCACGGCGGAAGAGTGCAAATCCTTCGCCTATCGCGAATTAACGCCGGCCGACTATGTGCTCGTCGATGTCGAGGACACCGGCAGTGGCATCGCGCCCGACGTTCTGAAGAAGATCTTCGAGCCGTTCTTCACGACCAAGGAAGTGGGCAAGGGCACGGGCCTCGGTCTGTCGATGGTCTACGGCATCATCAAGCAGACCGGCGGCTTCATCTTCTGCGATTCCGAGGTCGGCAAGGGCACGGTGTTCCGCATCTTCCTGCCGCGCCACATCGCCGAGGTGAAGAAGCAGGCCGAGCCCGGCGAAGCGCCGGCAGCCATGGCGGCGGCCCCGGCCAAGCCGTCCGACACGGCCAAGGACCTGTCCGGCTCGGCCACCGTGCTTCTGGTCGAGGACGAGGACGCCGTGCGCATGGGCGGTGTGCGGGCGCTGACGTCGCGCGGCTACACCGTGCATGAGGCGTCGTCCGGCGTCGAGGCGCTGGAAGTGTTCGAGGCGCTCGGCGGCAAGGTCGACATCGTCGTGTCCGACGTGGTGATGCCGGAGATGGACGGGCCGACATTGCTCGGCGAGTTGCGCAAGCGTCAGCCGGATATCAAGTTCGTGTTCGTTTCGGGTTATGCCGAGGACGCCTTTGCCAAGAACCTGCCGGCCGACGCCCATTTCGGCTTCCTGCCGAAGCCGTTCTCGCTCAAGCAATTGGCGACGATCGTCAAGGACGTGCTGGAATCCTAGAGCGCTTTGACGCAATTGCGGACGGACGACCCAGGGCGAAGGCGCTGGTGCCTGACCGCCTTACAGCTCGCTGGAACTGCTTCTAAATCAGCTATCGCTTGCACATTGCGACAGCCCTGCCATGATGGCGGCCGGATGGGTCTATCATGGGGGTGGTAGCGCGTGACGCCGCATATCGAGGCGGACAGGGGCGATTATGCCGAAACGGTGCTGTTGCCGGGCGATCCCGAGCGCGCTCAATGGATGGCGGAGACCTTTCTCGAGGCGCCTCGCTGCGTCAACCGCCGAAGGGGCGCGCTGGGCTTCACCGGTCGCTTCCGCGGCAAGCCGGTCAGCATCCAGGCGACCGGTATCGGCGTTTCATCCTTCCTGATCTACGCCCATGAATTGCTCGACTATCATGGCGCGAAGACGCTGATACGCACCGGCACCAGTGGCGGCTTGTCAGACGATGTGCCCTTGCGCGGGCTCGTCATCTCCAGCGAAGTGCGGGCAGAGAGTGCAGTTAGCGGACAGGTGTTCGGGCTGTACCACCCGGCGGGACCGGATCCGGCGCTGCATGCGTTGGCGCTGCGACGCGCGGCTGATCTCGGCATCGCCTGCAGCGCCGGGCTGACAATCTGTAGCGACGTGTTCCACCATCCCGACGGCCGCGCGCGGTTCGACGAGCCGAGGGCGCTTGGGGCGCTGGCGGTCGATATGGAGACCAGCGCGCTCTACCGGATTGCCGCACAGTTCGGCGCACGCGCCCTGTCGCTGCTCACCGTGGTCGATCACATCGCCACCGGCGAGCTGACGGACTATGCGGAGCGTCAGGCCCTCTTCACCGACATGAGCCGGCTGGCGCTCGAAGTCGCGGCAGCGGCTTAGGCGGCTTCCCGCTTCAACGCAGCCTGTTCCTCGGCATTGGGCCGGTGGCCGCGCAGATAGAGCGCGCAGGTCGTGCGCAGCATGGAGGCGAAGTTCGGGATCTGGCCGTTGATCTCGATCGCCTCGTCATAGAGCTTCGAGATGAATTTCGGTGTCGTCAGTCCCTGGCTGTCGGCGATCTCGTCAAGCAGATCCCAGAACGTCGCCTCGAGCTGGATGCTGGTCGAATGACCGTCGATGCGAATCGACCGGTTGATCTGCCGGTAGCCTTCCGGGTTTTGCCCGGCGAAGACTCTGCACATCAGTACCTCCCGTTTTTGTTTGTCTTGGGCGCCGATTGAGCGAGCCGGCGCCTTTTTGAACACTGCCTGCGTTTGTCATCTTCGATCCAATGGCCGGCAACGGCAATCAGACTTTCGTCCTTAGGCGCGCCCATCCTCGCCCGCGCCGGGAGACTACCCATTTCCAAGCCGCATGCGTGGTAATCGGCTGCCACCACCTTTTTTCGCCAGCACGCATAATCGGCTTCGAAATCAAGAAAGCTGCGGAGTCCGATTTGGCGAAGGCGATCCATTCCATGATCAGGGTTCTCGACGAGGCACGGTCCGTCGATTTCTACAAGGCCTTCGGCCTCGAGGTGGCGCAGCGGCTCGATTTCGAGACTTTCACACTGATTTATCTCAGCAATGCGGACTCGCCCTTCGAGGTGGAGCTGACCGTGAACAAGGGGCGCACCGAGCCCTATGCGCTGGGCGACGGCTACGGCCATCTCGCCGTCTCGGTCGCCGATCTCGACAGCGAGCATGACCGGATCGGCGCGCTCGGGTTCAATCCGGGGAAGATCGTCGAGTTCAACCGCGACGGGGTGCGGATTGCCC
>NZ_RZRX01000417.1:0-3399 GCF_003997405.1 Mesorhizobium sp. M2A.F.Ca.ET.042.01.1.1 | reverse complement strand
GATGGTCGGCGAGACCCCCCGCCACCCCCTCGGCGACGGACACAAGCGCAATGACGGATCGTGCGGCCATTTTCTCCACCCCGCCACAGACAACTCGAGATGAGTGCTGGACATCATGTTTATACCCAATCTACTTTCCGCTGAAAGCGGGAGCGAGCGCGTCGTGAAGGCACGCATCATCGTCGTCGAGGACGAACCGGATCTGAGGGAGGCCGTGGCCGAGTATCTCGGCGCCAGCGGCTATGACGTCGTGACGGCCGAGAATGCCGTGGCGGCGCGCGCGCTGTTCGAAACGCAGCCCTTTCACCTCGCCATCCTCGACATCGCCATGCCCGGTGAGGACGGGCTGTCGCTCGGCCGCTGGCTGCGCTCGAAAACGCCGATCGGCATCATCTATGCCACCGCAGCCGGCACCGCGCTCGACCGCATCGTCGGGCTGGAGCTCGGCGCCGACGATTACATCGTCAAGCCGTACGAATTGCGCGAGGTGCTGGCGCGGGTGCGCAGCGTTTTGCGCCGCGTGCCGCAGCCGGCCGAGCCGCAAGCCGCAAAGGCCGAGACCAGCAATCGGCGTTTCATGAATTTCGGCGGCTTTCAGGCCGATTTCGACGGTCGCCTGGTCACCGCCGCCAATGGCGCGGTGATCGAGATGGCCAAGAGCGAATTCGACGTGCTCGAGGTTTTCCTCACCCGCGCCAACCGCCTCCTGACGCGCGCGGCGATTTCGGAAGCCATCGGCTTCGTCGAGGACCCGGAATCCTCGCGCGCGGTCGACATCCGCATCATGCGGTTGCGAAAGAAGATCGAGGCCGACCCCGCCAATCCGAAATTCCTGCGCACGGTGCGCGGCGAAGGCTATATCTTCTCGCTGCCGAGCGGCGACGCCAACTAGATCGGTTCCGGGAAAGTGAGAGTGGTGGCTCGGCGGTTTCGCCGTAGCCTTCCGTCCGGAATTGCGTCAAAACAAAGCGATAGAGTGGTTCGCCGTTTCCGCAGGAACGGAGGATGCTCTGAACGACCGACGTTCCGGGCTGGAATGACCATGACTGCTGATGCAGCACGCACCGATATGCATGCCTCGCGCCCGGGCGGCGCCGCGATGGCGGCTGTCCATGTCGTGCGCCGCCTGCGCGAGGCGGGCGACTGGCAGCGCGAGATGGACGGCATACTGGAGACGGTGTGCCGCAAGATGGATTGCCAGCGTGGCATTCTCTTCCGGCTGCGTGAATTGCCGGGCGAAGGTTTCGCCCAGTCGGTCGCCGCCTATTGGATCGACCAGGATTTCGGTGGCGACCTGGCCTCGCCTACCGTGATCATGCAGTCGATCATCAACTCGGATTCCTTGCTGGAGCGCCTGCAGGAAGACGAGCGGCAGGGCAAGATCTTCTCCGGCCACACGCGCAACCTGGACGGTTTCCTGCGCGCCGATTTCGAGAAGCAGAGCATCAAGTCGTTCCTGTCCGTCTCCGTCTTCGCGCATGGCCACCTCTGGGGCACGCTGGCCGTCAACGACTGCGTCGCCGAGCGTGAATGGACGGATGAGGAAGAGGCGACGCTGCACATCATCGCTCTGGCCATCGGCGACGCCATCGAGCGCTCGCCATCCGAGGCGCATGCCAGCGAGGTGATCCGCCGCACCATGCTGCAGGCCTCGCTCGACGCCATCATCGTCATCGACGAGACGGGCTCGATCATCGAGTTCAATCCGGCCGCCGAGAAGATGTTCGGCTTCCAGCGCAGCGCCATCCTCGGCAAGGACCTGCTCGATACCATCGTTCCGATATATTACCGCAAGGGCTACGCCTCGGGTGCCGAATACATGGCCGGCCGCGGCGCGCCGATGGTCGGCCAGCGCCTGGAGACCGTCACCCAGAACGCCGCGGGCGAGATTTTCCCGATCGAGCTGACGGCGACGGAGATGCGCGTTGCCGACCGCCGCCTGATCTTCGGCTCGATCCGCGACCTGCGCGAAAAGCTGCAGGCCGAAGAGGAGATCAACCGCCAGCGCGAGAAGCTGCACCAGAACGAGAAGATGGCGGCGATGGGCTCGCTGCTCGCCGGGGTCTCGCACGAGCTCAACAACCCGCTGGCGGTGGTGGTGGCGCAGTCGACGCTGCTGCACGAATTCGCAGGCGACCCGCAGACCAAGGTGCGCGCCGAGAAGGTGCGCGCGGCCGCCGAGCGCTGCGGCCGCATCGTCAAGAGCTTCCTGTCGATGGTGCGGCTGCACCCGACCGAGCAGGCCGAGACCGATCTCAACCAGGTGATGCGCTCGGCGCTCGAGGTCACCGCCTATGGTGCCCGCTCCAGCGGCATCATCATCGACACCGATTTCGCCACCGGACCGCTGCTTGCCATGGCCGACGCCGACCATATCACCCAGGTGGCGGCCAACTTCCTCATCAACAGCCAGCATGCGCTGGCCGGCATTACCGGCGAGCGGATCATCAAGGTGCGGACATTCCGCAACGAGCACGGCAATCCGGGCTTCTCCGTCGAGGACAACGGCCCGGGCATTCCCGAGGCGATCCGCGCGCGCATCTTCGAATCCTATTTCACCACCAAGCCGGTCGGGGTTGGCACAGGCATCGGCCTGTCGATCTCGAAGTCGATCGTCGAGCGCCACAACGGCAACATCTGGTTCGAGGAAGTGCAACCGACCGGCGCGCGCTTCGTCGTGCAATTGCCGACGATTGCCGGCGGCGCTGCAAGCGCAGGTGAAGGGCCGGCGCGCTCGAGCGGGTTGCGCCATGCGTTGATCATCGACGACGAGCCCGATGTCGCGGGCTCGCTTTCGGATATACTGGAGCTGATGGGGCTCAAGTCGCGCGTGGTGGCAAGCTGGACGTCCGCCGCCGACGTGCTCACGGGCCATATGCCGCCGGACATCGTCTTTTCCGACCTGCGCATGCCGGGCATCAGCGGCATCGCGATCTACCGCGAGCTGCTCTCGCAGCAGCCCGCTCTGGCCAAGCGCTTCGTGCTGGTGACCGGCGACCTCATCGGCGCCAAGGCGGAGATCGAAGCGCTGCCACCGCCGCAGCGCCCGCACATTCTGGAAAAGCCCTTCTCGACGCTCGATGTGCGTGGCGTGCTGTCGGCCGTCGCCGACGAAGCCGCAGCAGCCGCCGACAACAGCGTCCACTTCTGAGCTAAGATCGCAACCGAAGAGGCGTGGCCGAGCTTGAGCTAGCACCGCCGCAGGATCGGCCGAGATTCAGGTCAAGCCGAGCCGAGAATGGTGGTTCGCGAGAACCGGAGCGGAGCGTACTTAAAGTACGTGTTGGGGTGGACGGCCCCCGACGGCATCACAATGTGCCAGAATGAGGTCGTTGCAGATCTCATCAAGGGAGACCGTCCGTGGATAAACTTATTCGCATTGGCATGGATACGTCAAAG
>NZ_RZRX01000416.1:0-3404 GCF_003997405.1 Mesorhizobium sp. M2A.F.Ca.ET.042.01.1.1 | reverse complement strand
AGTCACCAGACAGGCAAAGCAGGACCTGACACCCCCACTCGGATGCGAATGTTTGGGAGGGAACAGACGCGGCGCCCGCGATAGCGGCAGCGCCTATAAAGAGACATTTCAGCATGGTGAGGGCTCTTGTCCTCTGACGGTTTTTGACACTTTACTATGGATTCTGGTCAGGGAAAAGGGCAGACCGAGCGGGCGGGTTCGTGCGAATACATAGATTCATGCTGCCAAACGAAGCGGGCGAGGTGAACAATCCGCTTCGGGACAATATCGCCTGGTTCCTCGAAGCCGAGCGCCGTAAGCGAAAGCTTCGCCATCGACACATGGCGGAACTGTTCAAAACGTCGCCTGGTCAAGGGCTGGCATACCGCACCTATATTCGCATCATGAGAAAACGAAACAACGTGACGCTGCGCACGGTCGAACAGATGGCCCTGGCGCTAGAGGTGTCGATCGCGACACTTCTGGTCGGCAGCGCCGAGGTGGAACCATGGGCGCACAAGCTCACCGAAAAATCGATCCGCGCGCGCCTCGCCGCCATCATCGACAGCGAGCGTAAGCGCCGCAATCTGGTCCGCTATCAAATGGCGGAGCTTCTGGGCGTGTCGGAGATCACCTTCACCAAGCTCGAGCGGGCGGCCGGCAACATCAGCGTCGATACGATCGCCGCCGTCGGCGATTCGCTCGGTCGCGATCCTGCGACTTTCTTGTTTCAGGACTCCGACAGCCACCACCAACCGGCCTGACTTGGCGCAGCCGATCGCAAAGTCTGCCCTTCAGCAGCCTCTTGCGCGTCTCCACAGTCGTGATTTAGCGGCGTCGGTGGTTAGGCTGTCGACATCTCGTCGATATCGAACGGCTTCGAGCCACCCCCGCCGTGTCGGCTGCTGCGTTGGCTGGTATCTTTATTGCGGTACGTTCCTGTGGACGCCGCTTTTTTGAAGCCTGTCGGATAGAATTTGAGGCCGAGTTTGGGCCGAAATTTCGTGATCCAGGCGATCTGACGCCGATGCACGACAACAATGTGATTGGTCAGGTTCCTGGCTCGCCATTGCCGGCGCTCGGTGACGCGCAGAAGACCGAGCGTGCTGGCTTTGCGCAGCGCATTGCGAACAGTGGTCGGCCCGACCCCGGCCCGATCGCCGATTTCCTTCACCGATCGGTCGCATTTACCGTGCTGCCGGCAATCGGACATAACGATGTAGAGCGCCGCGCTCTCCCCTTCAGTGAACTCGCCGGCGAACTCGGGCCGAACAGCCTGCATGCGGGCAAGGCGCCGCTTGCGCCGCCACCGCGCAGGATCTCGAGGGCCGTGGGCTGCCTCGCGCCGGCTTCGCTCGCTGCGCGACCGCTGCGTATAACAAGAGCGAGGCAGTGCGCAACGACCAGCGCGGCCCTTCTTGAGGGTGGCGCGCTGTCGGTCAGCCTTCTCGCATAGCCGCTCCGCATCGTCCTCGCCCAGCGATTCCTCACCGTAGAGCTTCCAGAGCTGGCGGCAAAAATCGTCCAGCTCGGCCAATGACCGGATGTTCGTGAGCCATAGGCTCAGCGTTGAATAGAGATCCATTTCTTTCCTCTCGCCAGGCCGTGCAAAGCCGTGGCGCGGAAGCGCAATTTCTCTTGCAATGTCGGGAAAGACGGGCTACGGTCTCGCACAAATCTTCGGGCGAGATCAGGAGCGCCAACTCCTGTAGCCTATTCCCTAGAAAAGCCGGCCTCCGCGCCGGTTTTTTTGTGTCCGATTTTTCCTCCGTTCAGACTCACTCGGCATGATTGCAAGGTGGGCTGCGCAAAGTAAAGTATCAAAATTCCTAAAAGGTCGCTGGCTGACTGGCTCACTGAGACCCGGTGATAGGAAGGGCTCTATGCGTGCAATGTCGTGCCTGCGGTCTGAAAGTCGCGTCACGTCTTGGCCGTTTGCGAGGCCTATAGGAGGAGCCCCCGTCCCTTCGCAAAGAGAACTGCGTAAATAATGCGCGCCGCGGACCCATGACCGTAATGAATCGGTTGGGCCGGTTCGATTCAAAGAACTCGTTAGACCCCGCTTTCGAAGCAGGCGAGACTCCGGCCATGGAAAACAAAGAGCCAGGCCCGGTTTATCTTCGCCGCATCGACCCGTCGCAGAATATGCGGCGTTTCTATGCGCTTGCGATCCAACCGACCTTATTCGGCGGAGCATCGGTCATCCGTAACTGGGGCCGGATCGGGAGCAACGGCCAGTCGATGGTGGAAACCTTCGATAGCGAAGACGACGCGGCCACCGCGTCAATTAAACTTGAGCGTGCCAAGCGTCGGCGCGGATATCGCGCCTGCGATCCGGCCTGAGGCTAACGACAGCAGGTCGGGGCGTGCAACACGTTCAAGCACATCGTTGAGGTGGCGAAGACGGCGAGGAGACGCCGGCCTACAGTCCACCACAATTCGCATTCCTCGCCCCCCATGACGAGGTCGGCTGATGCCCGCCCCTTTGGGAGTGGGTGAGCCCCCGCGCCGGTGGCGCGAGGGCTTTTGCCTTGCCGATCAGTCGGCCGGATTCCAGATGATGGCGAAGGTGTCGTCGTCATCCTGGCCGGCGGCGCGGCCGAGATTGGCGTAGAGTTTTCTCGGGCCGAACTCCGGTGCTGCGATCGACAGGCTCACATAGTCCTTGCCGGATGCCTCGCCGATCCTGATCCAGCCGGCGCCGACCTCGACGCCTTGCGTGAGCACCCTAAAGTCGGGATGGGTGTCGACGCTCTTTGACTGGTTGGGCACGATGGCGATGTCGGCGCGGACGCTGAGCGTCTTGAGCTGGCCCTTGTAGCTGCCGTTGTCCTGCTTGGTGACGTATCCGATCGCGGTCATTTGAAAGTCTCCTTTTTGCTTGTCGCCGGGGACCATTCCCCTGCGATGGCGGACCGTGATGGGCGCGTCTGGGCCGGCTGAACCCAGAGGGCCGCAGCGGCAGCGCAGGACCCGAGCGGGCAGCTTTTTTGAAGCGAAGCGGGCGCGAGGAGCCGCCGCAGGCGGCGGGGAAAAAAGCTGCTGGCCGAGGGTTTCTGGCGGGCCGGATCCGCCCATAGGTCATCAAGCCAGCGGCAGGGGAATGGTCCTGGGTGCGAAGCATTGGAGATGGTCGCGAAGACGCGGTCGCGGTAGCCAGGCAGAAGTTGGCCCGAGGACAGGTTTGCGGACGTTCCAGCGCCGTGCCAGCGCTATCGTGCCAGGCACAAAGCGCCAGATTGCCACCACCGCCGGGTGTTTTCGAAATTGCGTCGGCCGGTGCGCGGCTGAAACCGGACCGGCGCTGCGGTCTACAGGAGACTTTGCCGAGGATAAATGCTGCCCGGTTGGCGCACGAGCGGCGACGCCAGAAAACGTCGCCGCCGCCATGCGAGGATCATTTTGACACGAACAGCGTCTGGACC
>NZ_RZRX01000415.1:0-3463 GCF_003997405.1 Mesorhizobium sp. M2A.F.Ca.ET.042.01.1.1 | reverse complement strand
CTTCTACCGAATAGACGTCCGAGTGGCGTTGTCAGGCGGCGAAGCCAAGATGCCTCAGCGGCCGGCCGGCCGACACCGATTGCGCCGCAGCCATAATGCCTTGCGCATCGATCCCGTAATGCCGGTAGAGATCCGCGATCGTGCCGGTCTGGCCGAAATGCTCGACGCCCAGCGCCCGCGTGCGGTGGCCGTGCACCGAACCAAGCCACGCGAGCGTCGCCGGATGCCCGTCCAACACCGTCACGATCGCGCAGGAGGCCGGAAGAGCAGCCAAAAGGCGCTCGACATGACTGGTAGCGCGCGGATGACCATACTGGCGTGCCCGCGCCGCAGCCGACCATCCAGCGTTCAACCGATCGGCCGAGGTGACGGCCAAGAGCCCGACATCGCGCCGATCTCCGGCTATCAGCCCCACTGCCTGTACCGCCTCCGGCGCGACTGCCCCCGAATAGGCGATGACGATTTCAGCGTTCGGTCCGGGTTTGCGCAGCCAATAGGCGCCATCGACGATGTCGCGCGCCAGAAAATCCTTCGCCTGGCGTGTCGGCTGCTCGATCGATCGCGTCGAGAGCCTGAGGTAGACCGAACCCCCGGTCTGATCCCGAAGCCAGGTGCGGTCGTCGGGCTCGGCCTCACCGGAACGCTGGATGTAGTCGAATGCCCAGCGCAGGATGACTGCCAGCTCATCGACATAGGCCGGCTCGAACGTCGCCAGCCCGTCCTGCGCCATGCCGATCAGCGGTGTGGCGATGGATTGATGCGCTCCCCCCTCGGGCGCCAGCGTGACGCCGGATGGCGTCGCAGCCAGAATGAAACGGGCATCCTGATAGCAGGCATAATTGAGCGCATCGAGGCCGCGCTCGATGAATGGATCATAGAGGGTTCCGACCGGGAGCAGGCGCTCGCCGTGAAGCGAGTGGGACAAACCAAGCGCCGAAAGCATCGTGAAAAGGTTCATCTCCGAAATGCCCAATTCGAAATGCTGTCCAGACGGCGAAAAAGTCCAATTGAAGGTGGAGGGAATGCGTTCTTCCCGGAATAAGTCCGACTGATCGGCGCGCGCGAACAGACCTCGCCAGTTCACCCAAGCGCCCAGATTGGTCGAGACCGTGACGTCGGGAGAAGTCGTGACGACACGCTTCGCAAAGTCGCTGTCTGATTTTGCAATGTCGTGCATCAAAAGTCCGAACCCCTGTTGTGTTGACATCGCCGCCTGGGAGGCAACATCGATCCGCGCCGGCACCGGAATTGCAGGGGCTGTGTGGCGGCGCGTAGCTGCCTTGGCGAAAGGAGTCGACGCCAGATAGGACCGGATCGCGGCCTCATCGTATGCGAGGCCCTCGAACATGTCCCATTCATGCCCCTCGCGGACGCCCACGCGCTGCCGCAGCGCGTCGACCTGCGCCGGCGTCATCAATCCGGCGTGGTTGTCCTTGTGGCCGGCCAGCGGCAGCCCGAAGCCCTTTATCGTATAGGCGATGAAGCAGGTCGGACGATCGTGACCGCGGGCTTCCTCGAAGGCATCGACGATGGTGGCCAGGTCGTGGCCGCCGAGGTTCGCCATCAAGGCGGCAAGCTCCTCGTCGCTGCGCTTCTCGATCAGGCGGGTGACCGGTCCCTGGTCTCCCAGATCGTCCAGAAGGCGCCTGCGCCATGCGGCGCCACCCTGGAAGGTCAGGGCGGAATAGAGCTGATTGGGGCATGCATCGATCCAGGTCCGCAGCTTCTCGCCGCCCTCTTCCTCGAAGGCCGCCTGTTGCAATGTCCCATGTTTCAGGATCACCACCTCCCAGCCGAAGTTGCGGAACAACGATTCGAAGCGCTGCCACAGGCCCTCGCGCACCACCGCGTCGAGACTCTGCCGGTTGTAGTCGACGACCCACCAGGTGTTGCGAAGGCCGTGCTTCCAGCCTTCGAGAAGGGCTTCGAAGACATTACCTTCATCCATTTCGGCGTCGCCGAGAAGAGCAACCATCCGGCCTTCCGGCCGGTCGGCACTCCAGCCCTTTGCCCTGACATAATCCTGGACCAGGGACGAAAACAGGGTCTGCGCCACGCCCAGTCCAACCGATCCGGTCGAGAAATCGACGTCGTCGATATCCTTGGTTCGGGATGGGTAGGACTGCGCGCCGCGATAGCCGCGAAAATTCTGCAATTGCTCGAGCGTCTGCTTGCCGAACAGGTACTGGATGGCATGGAAGATGGGGCTGGCATGCGGCTTGACGGCAACGCGGTCCTCAGGCCTCAGGACCTCGAAGTAGAGTGCCGTCATCAAGGTTGAGGCGGACGCCGACGAGGCCTGATGACCGCCGATCTTGAGGCCGTCCTCCGACCCCCGAAGATGATTGGCGTGATGGATCATCCAAACAGCCAGCCACAGAACCTTGCGTTCAAGCTCGGAAAGGATCGTCATCTTCAGCTCCCGTCAGACCACGACCCAACGATAGCGGTCTCCAGCTCCCAAAAGTGACTATTCTTACGCAAGCAGATCGACGATATTGGCTGATCCAGCCAATAGTAATGCTCCGACGAGGGAAACATGCCAAATCCGGCGCTTGACGCAATCGACTTGAAGATTATCGCAGCGCTGCAGAAAAACGCCAAGGCGACGACGAATGATCTCGCCCAGGCCGTCGGTCTTTCGCCCTCGCCTTGCGCCCGACGCGTCAGGATCCTGGAGAGCGCCGGGGTTATCAAAGGCTACACCGTGGTGGTCGACCAGAAGAAGCTCGGCCTGCCGATCAGCGCTTTCGCATCAATCAAGCTCGAACGGCAACGCGAGGACGATCTCGATCGCTTCTCGCAAGCCGTGCTGCGCTGGCCCGAGGTGGTCGATTGTTATCTGATGACCGGCCAGCGGGACTACCTGATGCGCATCGTGGTGCGCGACCTCGAGGCCTATGAACGGTTCATCAAGGACAAGCTGACGCGGCTGGATAACATCGCTTCGATCGAAAGCAGCTTCGCGCTCGGCCAGGTCAAGCGCTCGGAAGCCTTGCCTATCTAGCCGACCGCAGCGGCCATCGCGCTTCCCATTCCCTCTATGGCAACAGTCTGTACATATTTTGTACATATAGATTGACGAACTACACCTCCGCAACGTAGCGTTGAGCGGCCAGGGCGGAGCGCCTGCGCGAAAACTCAATCTCATGGGAGGACTACATGATGAAATTTCGAGCCCGATCGGCCGCCATTGGCCTGGCCTGCATCGCGTATGCCGCGCTTGTCGGATCTGTGCTGCCGGCCACGGCGGAAACGACGAAAGAACGCGTCCTGAACAACGGAAGGATCGTCATCGGCATCCATAACCGCGCGCCATGGGGCTACAAGAAGGAGGAAACCGGCGAATTGCTGGGCTGGCACCCGGATCTCCTCAGAGCCGCTTTTGCCGATCTCGGCGTCAAACAGGTCGATTTCGAGGTGACCGAGTTCGGCGCCTTGATTCCGGGCCTGATGGCCGGGC
>NZ_RZRX01000414.1:0-3468 GCF_003997405.1 Mesorhizobium sp. M2A.F.Ca.ET.042.01.1.1 | reverse complement strand
GCCGGGTCTGCACCGGAATACAGATCGTCTCGCAGATGCCGAGGAAGACATGGGCGTCGATCGTCGCAGGTTGGCCGGGCGAAGACACCGTGAAGGTCACCGGCAGCGACACCGGACGATCATAGCCGGCCCATTTGCCGTAGCCGTCGTCATGCCGCTGCGGCGGCGGGAACGACAATTGCGCGTCGGCGATGTTGGTGCTGCCGGATATGTCGAGCTGCGGCGGCACGCCGGCATCGCCCGGATCCCGCCAGTAGGTCTTCCAGCCCGGCTTCAGCGCGATGTCGAGCACGCCGCGGATCTTGCCGGCCTCATCAGGCTTGCCGGTGGTCACCAGCCGGACCTTGCCGCCCTCCGAATTGTACCAATCCGAGGAAGAGGCCTCGGCCGGGAGGCCCGTAGCCCATCCGAAAACGATCCCGAGAACCAGTATCTTCATGTATCGCATGGCGGTGATTTGACCGTCCGTTCTTGGCCGCGCAATGGCCTCGTCGCTCTCCCGGTATCATATTTGCGTGACATCGGGGACTGACACCATCTTTTCGGCGCAGCCGAAACGCGTTACGCTCAACCCATGGACTTGCTGCGCCACAAGAAGGCGGCCGCCGGACGCGGCTTCCTCGACGACCAGTTCCTGATTGCCATGCCTGGCATGAAGGACGACCGCTTCGCGCGCTCCGTCATCTACATCTGCGCCCACAGCGACGAGGGCGCGATGGGGCTGATCATCAACCAGACGCAGCAGATGCTGTTTCCGGACCTGCTGGTGCAGCTCGGCATCATGAACGAGCAGGAAGCGATCCGGCTGCCGGCGCATACGCGCGATTTCGTCGTGCGCAATGGCGGGCCGGTCGACCGCAGCCGCGGCTTCGTGCTGCATTCCGGCGACTATCGCGTGGAATCCTCGCTCAACGTCTCCGACGACATCTGCCTGACCGCTACCGTCGACATCCTGCGCGCCATCTCGACGGGGCGCGGCCCCCGCCATGCGCTGATGGCGCTCGGCTATGCCGGCTGGGGCGCCGGCCAGCTCGAGACGGAGATCGCCGAGAATGGCTGGCTCACTTGCCCTGCGACGCAGGAACTTCTGTTCGACGCCGATATCGAGCGCAAATACGACCGTATCCTGGCCTCGATCGGCATCGATCTTGCCCATCTGAGCGCCGCCGCCGGCCACGCTTGATCCATCACCAAAGCAGAGGCCGTTTCGAAACTCGCTCATGCGAGTCATATGGTGGTGATTTCGAGAACCGGAGCGGAGCGTACTTGAAGTACGTGAGCACCGGAAGCGCAGAAAGCGCCGCCAGATGGCCGCAGGAGTAGAGTTTCCAAACGGCCTCTAAGCCTGGGTCAGCGGATACTGCTCCCTCAGCGTCTTCAGCACCTGGTCGCCGGGCATCGGCGCGCCGAACATGAAGCTCTGGACATATTCGCAGCCCATCTGGCGGAGTTCCAGCGCGTCGCTTTCGTCCGAGATGCCTTCGGCGACGACCGACAGCCCCAGCTCATGCGCCATGTTGACCATGGATTTGAGCAGCACGGCGCGCTTCGGCGTGGCGTCGTCAACAAAACTCTTGTCGATCTTGATCGTGTCGAAGGGGAAGCGTGTCAGATAGGAGAGCGAGGAATAGCCGGTGCCGAAATCGTCGAGCGACAGCCCGATGCCGAGCTGCTTCAGCTTGGTCAGCACATGCGCGGTCTGCTCGGGATTGTCCATCACCAGGGATTCGGTGAGCTCGAGCCGGAAGCAGCGCGGCTTCAGATTGGCCCGCGCGATGACGGAGCGGACGTCGCTGACCAGGTCGCGGCGGATGAGCTGGCGGCTGGAGAGGTTGACCGACACCGACAGCGGCGCGTCGCCGATCTGC
This sequence comes from Mesorhizobium sp. M2A.F.Ca.ET.042.01.1.1, assembly GCF_003997405.1. Classification (NCBI taxonomy): domain Bacteria; kingdom Pseudomonadati; phylum Pseudomonadota; class Alphaproteobacteria; order Hyphomicrobiales; family Phyllobacteriaceae; genus Mesorhizobium; species Mesorhizobium sp. M2A.F.Ca.ET.042.01.1.1. Next base: position 1,600 of record NZ_RZRX01000414.1, on the reverse strand, counting down.
TTCTGCCAGCCCGCGAGGTCCTCGGCCGCCTGCTGCATGGCGAACAGGCCGAGCTGCACGATCAGCCCGCAATTCTCGGCCACCGGGATGAAATCCCCCGGCGGGATCATGCCGCGGCGCGGGTGGTCCCACCGCAGCAGCGCCTCGAAGCCGGCGACGCTGCCGTCCTCCAGCCGCACGATCGGCTGGTAGGCAAGCGTGAACTCGCGCCGCTCGATGGCGCGGCGAAGGTCGGATTCGAACTGCAGGCGATCAGTGCCGACGGTGCGGAAGGCGGGCCGGAACGGCTCGATCCTGTCGCCGCCGAAACGCTTGGCCTGGTGCATGGCAAGCTCGGCGTCCTTGACCATGTCCTCGGCGGAAGTTTGCGCCGTCGTCCAGGTGATCAGGCCGATCGAGGCGGTGAGCACGATCTCGCGCTTGGCGAAGGTGATCGGATTGTTGATCGCGTGCTTGATGGCATCTGCCATGGCCGCGATGCGGGCAGGGTCCTGCTCGGAAAGCAGCATCAGCGCGAACTGGTCGCCGGCAAAGCGCGACAGCGAATCCTTCGGCTTCAAGAGCCGGTGCAGCCGGCGCGCGACGGTGAGCAGAATGGTGTCGCCGGCGGAAATGCCAAGGCCGTCATTGACCTGCTTGAAGCGGTCGATGTCGATGATGAAGACCGTCGGGCGCACCTTGTCCTCGGTGCGGGCGATCGAGATGATCGCCTCCAGCCGGTTCATGAACAATTCGCGGTTGGGCAGGCCGGTCAGGTTGTCGTGCACGGCGTCGTGCAGCAGCCTTTCCTCGGATTTCTTCTGCTCGGTGACGTCGACCATGGTGCCGACGCAGCGGATCACTTCGCCGTCGGAACCGATCACCGGGCGGGCGCGCAGCGAGAACCAGTGGTAGTGGCCGTCGGCGCCGCGCAGGCGGAAATTCTGCGCCACCTTGCCGCGGCGGTGCTCCAGCACCACGTCGAGCGTGGTGCGGAATGTGTCGCGATCGTCGGCATGCAGCACCGGCAGCCAGTTGCGGGCGGCACCCCCAAGGCTGTTCGGCGCAAGGCCGAGCTGCAGGCTGATGTCCGGCTTGGTCACAACGCGGTCGCGCAGCACGTCCCAGTCCCAGACGATGTCGCCCGAGCCGGCGACGGCCAGCGCCTGGCGCTCGAGGTCGGAGAACAGGCCCTGGTGCAGCGCGCCGCCGGCAAAGGCATGCTGCATGACGGTGAAGCCGATCAAGAGGATGATCAGGATCAGCCCGCCGCCCAGAGCCGGCTGGGCGATGTCGTTGTCCAGCATGCCGGTGATGGCCATCCACGATCCGCATAGCCAGAGCAGCACCATCACCCAGCTCGGCACCAGCATGATGGCGCGGTCATAGCCGCGGATGCCGAGGAAGATGATGAGGCCCAGGCCGGTGAGCGCGGTAGCGGCGAAGGAGATGCGGGCGATGCCGGCGGCGACCGCGGGATCGACGATGGCGACGCCGGCGATCAGAAGCAGCCCGAGGATCCAGACCAGCGCGCCATAGCTGAAATGGCCGTGCCACCGGTTGAGGTTGAGATAGGCGAACAGGAACACCACGAAGGTTCCGGCAAGCGCCACCTCCGTGC
>NZ_RZRX01000413.1:0-3488 GCF_003997405.1 Mesorhizobium sp. M2A.F.Ca.ET.042.01.1.1 | reverse complement strand
CCACATCTGCAACACCTCGCGCTTCTCCTTGACTTTGCTATAGAGATTGTAGATTTCGCCAATGTCTGTCAAGGACGCCGCCTTGTGATTCAGTATGTGCTCGATGACGTGTGGCAATACCTGCCGCCTGCCGAGATTTGTCGCGAGCGTCCTGCGCAGATCGTGAAGGGTCCAGTTCTCCAAAGCCACCCCGTCAGTATTGACCTTGCCGTCTAGAGCCTTCTTGCCCTTCGCGTAGCCTGAGAAGTGGCTTCTTTCGTTGCCCCTCGCAGGGAAAAAAACGTGTCATTGGTCTTCGGTACCGTCTGGGGGACCGACACCGCCAGTGTGGGCAGCGGAATAAGCGTAGGCTCTTCGTTCTTCGTGCGGTCACCCGATAGTTCCATGTTCCGGCTTCAAGGTTGAGGACCAACGCATCGCGGCAACTTCCGTACGCCTCTGTCCGGTCAGAATGAGCAGCTTGACGATGGAGCCGAACGAATAGCCGATATCGCCCGGTTCGGGCTCACAGCCCGTTCATATAGCCGCCAGTTCGGCATCGTTCACCACTCGCTTGCGCTTGACGATCGGGGCCGGATCCGGATTTTCCAATCCCTCGCGGGGAAACCGCGGATGAGCCGTTGCGGCGGTTTGCGACACCAGTTGAAAAATGCCCGCATACACCAGAAGGCCGTGTTAGCCGCTTGCGGGTGACCCCCGGCGACGATCTTCTTGGTGACGTTAGCAATGTCGGTGTCGATCACATGGTGGATAGAGCGACTCCCGAGGGCAGGCACAAGATACCGGTTCAGGCTGGCCTCGACCAGTGCGGTGTTTTGAGGGTCGTTACTCGGCGGCCTGGAGGTGACCGCCATCGCCGTCCTCGGTATCGTCAGCGCTGATATGCGCCTGATCGGCAAGGAAGGCTGGCAGTTCCGATGGAGCTATGCTGGAATTTGGGTGACGAGGCTGATCAAGCGGCGCTCTGCGGCTTCGTTTCGATGACCTGGATTCCGTCCAGGAACCTGGCACCTGCGATGAGTTTCGGCAACTGATTTTGTCCTTTCAATCGTCGCCACTTCCTGGCCGCGGCCAACAGCTTGAAGACCATCAGCTGGGCGGTTTTCGAGGATAGCGAGCCCTTGGTACGCACCGTGCGATAGCGAACGGTTGCAAAGACGCTTTCGATGGGATTGGACGTTCGCAGATGATCCCAGTGTTGGGCGGGGAAATCGTAGAGCGCCAGCGACGCAATATGATCTTTCGTCAGGCAGTCGACCGCCTTGGCATACGCCTCGGCCTCCATCTCGATCGCATGCGCAAGCAATTTGCGCGCGCCGCTGCGAAGTACATCCGTCAGGGTATCATCGATTTCGTCGGGCTGACGAAGGCGAACAATGTGTTGATAGTCTCGTTCATGGCGTATCACTCTCCTTGAGAGGTACTGGCAGGCTTCATCACCCGCCTCGATACGCCGCTCTCCTCAAGCCGCCATCATCCAGTTTCCGCCATGGCTCCCCCTGATTGATCCGCTTCACCTGTGCAACTGCACAGGCTGCCCTAGCGGGGAGATTGGCCTCCAATGGCGAAAGCTTGCCGCAGGAGACCCTCCGATGACCGTGCCTATGGCGCCGCCGCTACGACAACTTGCCGACAAGCAGCGTGCGATCCACTGCCGCGCTACTGCGCCTTCAAGGGACGTCTGGATCGCGACGCAGGAGCCGATGACTGTTACGGGATCAATTCCAGGTCGCGCTGGCCGTCGCTGTGCCAGTTCGACGGTCTGGTGGCAATTTGGGCACATCTTCTGTCGCCGACAGTGGCGATGGCTGACGCTTCAACGAAACGGGGTCTTCGACGTCTGCTGCCTACGCCGATGCTTTGCGAAGTGGCATAATGTTTCGACGCACGCAGGCGCGGGCAGGGGATGTCAGTCATGAATCTCCTGACTGGCGCGGATCAGGCCGATTGGCGGGATGAAAGATCATACGACTACACCGCTGGCCTGACGCTGCGGGAGTGGGCTTGGGAGTTCTTACGCCGCAATCCAGCGTTCCAGCGCGATCTGACCGCTGCGCGCCAGCATTGCAAGACTTGGTCTCTCCAATCCTTTCTCGATATGGTCGCGTCGGCCGGCGACCTGTCACGCTGGGGTGTTCTGTTTCGCGGAGTCTTGTGGCCGCGCTTCGGTCGTATTCTGGTGTCCGCTCTGGTGCGTCCATGTGCTGCCGGTCATTGCGGAACGGTTGCCTGCCTCGTCGCCGACACCGCCGTTCGAACTCTCGGCATTGCCCTGTCGTGCAATCGTCCTGCTGGCGCCCGACAAGAGCCAGCATGTTCTTCTTCGCAATGCGGACCACGCGCTGCAGCTCGCCGTCTCGGGCGCGAATATCCTCCACCCTGTTTGCCTGCATACGCAAGCCATCTGGCCCGCGGTGCTTTTAAAGCATCGACTGAGGGGACTGGAGTGCCTCAATGCTCTCAGTCTAGGGCAACAGTTGCCCCCCCGCTTGTTTGCGCCGGAAAAGCGCGGCGTTCGTTTGTCCTTCGTTCTTCGTGCGCTCGACGGTTCGCTCGCCGGAGCACCTCATCGCGAGCTCGCCGAAGTTCTCATCGGTCAACGGCGCGTCCATGCCGACTGGGCGGATCCTCGCGATCATCTGCGCGACCGCATCCGTCGGGCCGTCTCGCGTGGCCGCGCGCTCATGAATGGTGGCTACAGAGATTTCCTAATTTGAAAAGCGACAGTCCGCGCTGTGCGTCGGTGGATGAACGTTCGCTCGCAGCTGTACCCGTCACCAACAGTTCGCCCGCCGACAGGACTGCATGGCGCCTTGCAAGTGCGCTCTGGTCTAGCTTGTCGATGCCGAAAATGAGATGGGCGAGGGTGCCAAGGCGGTGGTTCATTAGGGCCGGCCTCGACCTGGACGCACATCATTGGTCGGAAAGCGGCGTGCACCGCAATGTCGCCATAGCAGCCAAGATCCTTTGAGTCCGGACCTGCAGTCCTGTTGGACCGGCGGGTGCAACAATATGGAGGGATTTGAGGCCTCACACCGTTCCCTGGTCGACAGCTCGGTCAGACATAGCACCCACCGCTTGATTATGGAAATGGTGTGCCTGGAGTGCAGCGAGTAGCGGCTTGCTGCGCACTGTCCTAAGAATAGCAGTCATGACCCGTCTGGGGTTCTGCAACACGACGATTCAACCGCTTGGGCATTGTCGCATATCCCACAATGTAGAATGCGCAACAGGGCAAAAGCTGATCCATCGGCGGTTTATCAATGCTTTTTGGCTTGGCACGGCACATGCAACGCAATCGGCAAAAGGCGCACGAACTGAGTGGCCCATCGGCCCTAGGAGCGCTGATTTATGCCCTCCCAAGGCATGTCCGGCCCGGCAGCGAGCTCAGTCTCCTGCCGGGCATCCGTGTTTCAGGTCAACGGCGTTTGGAACTTCCAATTAGGTGGCGGCATTGACCGCAGGCCGCCCCCCGGTGGGGCGGAGAG
>NZ_RZRX01000412.1:0-3490 GCF_003997405.1 Mesorhizobium sp. M2A.F.Ca.ET.042.01.1.1 | reverse complement strand
ATATCGGCGGGTCGCAGCCGCTAGCGGAGCTTGAGCATGTCCTTCGATCCTGTCTTCACATTGGGAACGATCGCGGCCGCCGCCCTCATCGGTCTCGGCGTCAGCAATGCGATCGACGGGGCGACGCCCTCGCGGGTTCCAGCTGCCGTGGCGAAGCTGGTCGCCCTGGCGCCCGGATCACTCGAAAATCCGCAGCCTGGTGAGTTCCTCCGGGACAATCATCCCGTACCCGCACCCGTGGCGAAGGAAACCATCGACACGCCGCTGGAAATCATGAAGTTCCAGGTGACGGCGTCGGACTATGACCGTTGCGTTTCGGACGGCGCCTGCAAACCTGCCGACTCGCGTCTCGTCGGCAACGTTCCGGTGACGGGCGTCAGCTTCCTCGATGCGCAGGCTTACGCGAATTGGCTGTCGGCAAAAACGGGTGAAACCTGGCGGCTGCCCACCAACGTAGAGTGGGCCTATGCAGCTAGCGAGCGGTTTCGGCCCGACATCGAGGGGGGCGACGGCGACCCGGCGGATCCGGCGAGGCGATGGCTCACCCAATACCGCAACGAGGCGGCGCTCGGCCGTAAAGCGGATCCTGAACCGCGTCCTCTCGGGGCATTCGGAATCAACTCAAAGGGCGTTGCGGATATTGCCGGCAATGTCTGGGAATGGACATCGACCTGCTACGCCCATGTGACGATGACCCGCGATGGCGTTGCCAGTTCGCTCACCAATTGCGGCGTGCACGTTGTGGAGGGTTTCCACCGAACCTACATGTCGAACTTCATCCGCGACGGCAAAAGCGGCGGCTGCGCGGTCGGAACTCAGCCGGACAATCTCGGGTTTCGCCTGGTCCATGAACGCGGCGGCTTCCTGCAGGCCGCGCTTCGCCGATTAGGCCTCATCTGACTGCCCCACAAAAAGGAACTTAGATGATTTCGAAGCCGGCCCTGCTTGACAGAGTTCGCCCCGCCGCCGAACAGCCCCTGGCCCGCCCCGGCGTGGACCGGGCCTCGATCGGGGTGCTGGTGCGCGAGTTCTATTCCAGGGTTAGAAAGGATGAGCGGCTCGGGCCTATCTTCGCCCGGGAAATCGCCGGTGATTGGGAGCCCCATCTGGAGAAGATGACGGACTTCTGGTGTTCCGTCATCTTGAAGAGCGGCGACTACCATGGCCGACCTGTGCCGGCCCATCTGAACTCAAGGACGTGACCGAAGCAGACTTCGGGATTTGGCTGGCTCTCTTCGGCGAGACCGCATCCCGCCTGTTCGCTCCCGAGATCGCGGCGGTGTTCGTCGAGCGGGCGGAAAGGATAGCGACGAGCCTCAAGCTCGCCATGTTCTTCCACCTCGGCCCTGCCGCCAGAGACGTTTCGGGAAAAGTGTGAGCGGTCAGGTTCGCACCCCTCGCCATAGCCGTTCGTTCACAATTTTCTAAAACAGGGAGATGGAGCGGTTTCGCCGTTTCCTTGCTCCAAGTGACCGGCAAGCAGGGAGCATTCCACCGAGCTGACATCCGGTTTGATTCCGCGCATGGACTGTGATGGACTGTAGCTGTTCGAGCCCTGATTTCCGCGATGATCCTCAATCTTTTCGTCGGCACGATCGTCATCAGCCTGACGGTCCTGATCCACACTTTCGGCCTTATCGCGATCACTTACGTGATGTCCCGACTCGTTGCGTTCTTCCGGATGCACGGGAGGCGCAGCCGGGTCATCGCCATGATCACGGTCGTGATGGGGCTTTTCGCTATCATGACGGCGGAAGTCTGGCTGTGGGCCGGGATCTACCGGCTGCTCGGAATCTTCAGCGATTTCGAGACGGCGCTTTACTTTTCGACCATCACCTTTTCGACGGTCGGATATGGCGATGTCGTCCCGGCTCATGGCTGGCGCGTGCTGGCGGCCCTGGAAGGCATCAACGGCTTTCTGCTGATCGGCTGGTCGACAGCCTATCTGATCGCGGCCGGGACCCGTGTCGGGCCGTTCAGGGTGGGCGAGCATTTCTGAGCCGCCGCCTGAAGCCTATTCAAACCGCCACCGAATGCCTGCCGGTTCCATTGCTGAGGTATTTGTCGAATTTCGCCGCCACCGTGCGGACAAGCGGACGGCTTCCCGCCGGCACGACGAAGTTCTCGCCTTCCAGCCGGAGAAGCTGGCCCGCCCCGCCGATGGCCAGTCGGCTCGCTTCGCAAAGCAGCCTTTGACCGACATTTCCAAAGCGGTCGACAAGCTCCACCGCCGAGAAGGCGAAGTTGCACATCAGGCGCTCGATGACCCAGCCACGCGCCTCATCTTCGACGCTGAATTCTATGCCGCGCGCTATCGCCAGCTCTCCCGAATCCACGGCTTTCTGGTATTCGCCCGTCGCAACGATGTTTTGTGCATGGCCCTGGCGATACCGGCTGATCGACGAGGGGCCGAGACCGATGAGGGTTTCGCACTGGTCCTCGGTGTAGCCCTGGAAATTGCGGCGGATCTTGCCGGCGCGGGCGGCAACCGCCAGCGTGTCCCCGGGCTTCGCGAAATGGTCCAATCCCAATGCCTCGTAGCCGGCATCGACAATCAGCTGCGCCGCAAGCTGCGACTGCGCCAGGCGCGCGACGGAGTCGGGCAGCCAGGCTTCATCGATCATCGTCTGATGCTTCTTGAACCACGGTACATGCGCGTAGCCGAAGAGCGCAAGCCTGTCCGGCGCCAAGGTCAGCGCCTGGGCAACGGTCGCCGCGACGCTCTTGCCGGTCTGATGCGGCAGGCCGTAGAGCAGGTCGAGGTTGGCGGATGTGACGCCCCGCGCCCGCACCGCATCGACAATGCTCTTGGTCAGCGCGAAACTCTGCTCGCGATTGATCGCCTTCTGCACCTTGGGATCGAAATCCTGGACACCGAGGCTGGCCCTTGTCATCCCGATCGCGGCAAACGCGTCCAGCCGACCCTCGTCCATGTCGTTCGGGTCGATCTCGACGCTGAGGCTGGCATCGTCGAGGAAGTCGAATTGATCCCGCAACGCCTTTCCGAGCATGAGGATGTCGTCGGGCTTCAGTATTGTCGGGGAGCCGCCGCCGAAATGAACGGCGCGGACCCGGCCGCGGCCTCTCACAAGGCCGCCGACCGTTTCGATCTCCTTGTGGAGCGAGCGAAGGAAGGTGGCCACGGGCGCATAGTGACGTGTCTGCTTGGTATGGCAGGCACAGAACCAGCATAATCGGTCGCAATAGGGAATATGGAGATACAGCGATATCTCGTCATCGCCTTCGAGCGCGTCCATCCACCCGCGAACCGTGACCGCGTCAACGCCCGGATGAAAATGCGGCGCCGTCGGATAGCTCGTGTAACGCGGCACGTTGTCGCCAGGGCTCACGGTCGGAGCTGGGCGCGGCGGATCGATGGAGGCGGCGGGCGGGGTCATGATGGTCAAACTGCCCGAACGACGCCGGCAAAACCTTGATCTCGATCAAGGCGACTCAGGTCAAAACCCGGGCAGATTGCCGCTCCTATTTG
>NZ_RZRX01000411.1:0-3506 GCF_003997405.1 Mesorhizobium sp. M2A.F.Ca.ET.042.01.1.1 | reverse complement strand
CTTCACCACACGCCTGAACTTTTCGGGACGAACGCTCAGGTAATTTGCGCTACCTGTTTGCGGTAACAAAAGCTGAACGCCAATCTCGGGCAGAGCTATGCCTCCGCCCGCCGATTCCGTGCCGATCTTGAAGAGATTGGTCGTGCCGATGAATTCCGCAACGAATTTCGAGTTCGGGCAGTCATAGACGTCCCCTGGGCTGCCCACCTGCTGAACTCTCCCATCGCTCATTACGGCAATGCGATCCGACAACCTCAGAGCTTCGGACTGGTCATGGGTGACGAAGATAATCGTGCATCCGAGTTGGATGTGGTAACGCTTGATCTCTGTTTGCATCTGCTCGCGCAGTTTCAGGTCCAGCGCGCTGAGTGGCTCGTCCATCAACAGAACTGGCGGCTCGAAAACGACCGCCCGTGCAAAGGCAACTCGTTGGGATTGGCCACCCGAAAGCTCTCTCGGAAGCCGTTTGCTGTAGCCACCCATCTGAACCGTCTCGAGTGCGGCGTTGACACGGCGAGTTAATTCCGGCTCGCGGACGTTGCGCAAGCGCAACGGAAACGCGATGTTCTCGAAGACGTTCAAGTGTGGAAATAGCGAATAACTCTGGAACACCATCCCAATATTACGTTGCTCGGACGGCAGATGCAGGATCGATTTCCCGTTGATTTTAACGTCGCCCGTGGTTGCTTCACTAAAACCGGCGATAATGTTGAGAGCTGTTGTCTTTCCCGACCCCGAGGCACCCAAAAAGGTCATAAATTCGCCAGGCTGGAGTTCCAACTCAAGCCCTGCGAGGGCCGCCACATTGCCGTATTGCTTGTGAAGACGCTCAATCGTAAGCGATGCCCCAATCATTCGAACTGTTCCCGATTATTTTTGCTGCTGGCTTGACTGACCCGACAGATCCCACGTGTTGTCGATTGGACGCGAAGACGGAATGCGCGATGGCGTCATCATCGCTTACTAGATCATCGTCAGTCAAAAGCCTTCACTAATTCTTTAGTTTATCATGCAGGCGCAGACCTTCGTTATGCGCTAGAGCGTCACAAACGCACCCCTCTCGACCCGGCTACTTCTTCGGAGGGGTCTCGACATCAAGGCCCTCCGACAGATCGCCATTGAGAGGCAACAAGCCTACGGAGTGGTCACCGCGGTCCGTCTTCGCGTCGCTTGTCCGCGACGGTGGAAAGTCCTGAGATATTCACCAGATCTTCCTGCTCCACGACGCGCTGCTTGTTGAACTCATTCCGAATGCAACGCTGCCAGCTAAATTGATGCGCCGACCAACGAGGCGGATCAAATAGACTGTTTCAATACCGGCTATAGGACTGCTGAATGCGGACAGTGCTGCGAGCTGTTTTCAAGGGTGGATCACTGTGGCACGCGCCCGATCGGCACCGAACAGCATGGTTCGCCGGCGCCATAGGCTCACGCAATGACACCCATGCGATTTATCTATTTGCGCGGTGCCCCCCCCAGCGGGCAACGATCCCGAAATTCAACCTGCCCCGCAGGCCAAGACATGCCAGTTGCGGTGACAGACGGAGTTTTTCATGCCGAGAGTAAAGCGGCTACCCGGCAACGATTCGACCTGCGGATGGCTGAGCCAGTTGCCTGAGCGGTCGGCGCGCCCGACGTTGAACGGCACGCAAAAAGCGGATTGGGTGGTGGTGGGCGGCGGCTACACGGGCATGGCCGCGGCGCGGCAACTCGCGACGCTTAAACCCGGCGAGCGCATCATCCTTCTGGAGGCCAACCGTATCGGAGAAGGTGCAAGCGCGCGAAACTCCGGCTTCCTGGTCGATGCGGCGCTCAACGAAGGGACCGGCACGGCGTCTGACATCGATGTCTTTCGGCAAAAATACAAGCTCGCCCTTGCCGCCATCGCGGAAGTCAAATCCCTCGTCAACGGGTACGGCATCGATTGCGACTGGGATCCGAGCGGAAAACTCTATGGCGCCCGCGACCCGCGCTACCTCACCAGGCTTGAGAAATTTACGCGCCTTCTGGGCGAAATCGGCGTCGCGAACGAGGTCCTGACCGGGACAAGGCTTCGCGATCACATCGGCACCGGCTTCTACACGACTGCCGTATGGACGAAGACGAGCGTCATGCTGCAGCCCGCCAAACTCGCGCGCGGTCTTTCCGACAATTTGCCGCCGTCGATCAAGGCTTACGAGAACACGCCTGTCATCGCATGGCAATCCACCAATGGCGGCTATCGACTGAAGACGCCTTCAGGCGAGGTCGTCGCGCGCAACATCATCATGGCAGTCAATGGATTTATGCCCGAAGTCGGTATTCGCCAGGACCGCAGCTTCGCTCTGCAGCTTACGGCGAGCATGAGCCGCCCCCTAACGGACGACGAATACGCAGCGATCGGTGCGCCCAAGCCGTATGGCCTTCTGTCGGCCGATGCCATGGGAGCGACGATCCGGCTGACACGCGACCGGCACATCCTTGTCCGGAACACCTGCGAGGTACCGCGGCGCATGTCACTCGATCCCACAGCGCTTGTCCGGCGAAAGGCCGATCATGCTCGCGCCCTCACGAAGCGGTTTCCGGCACTAAGCCCACAAGTTTTCACTCATTCCTGGTCGGGCATCGTTTGCCTGAGTACGAATGGGCATCATGTATTCGGCAAGGTTGCCGACGGACTGTTCGTTGCCGGATGCTACAATGCCAACGGGCTTGCCCTTGCCAATCTCCTGGGGCGTGAAGTTGCCAACCTCGCCGCCCGTCAGGACAGCGAATGGATACCGCTGATCGAACAGCGCAGCCGACCACAGCGCTTACCGCCCCAGCCGCTGCTCGGCTGGGGCGCACGCCTGCGCCTCGCCCGCGACCGTTTCCTCGCACGCAGCGAAGCATGACAAAGGGAGATCATTCATGAACGACGATATCACCCATATCGAGCCCGGCCCACGCTACAGCCAGGCCGTTGTCCACAACGGCATCGTCTATCTCTGTGGCCAAGTCGGATCTCCGAATACTTCCATCACCGAACAGACCGAAGGGGCACTTGCCAATATTGACCGTTTGCTGGCCCTGAGTGGTTCCGACAAGTCGCGCATCCTGCAGGTGACGGTCTGGCTCACCGACATGAAACACTGGGCAGAAATGACGGCAGTCTACGAGAAGTGGATTCCGCATGGATCTGTGCCAGCGCGCGCCAGTGTCGGCTCTGCACTCGTGCCCAACTTCGATGTGGAAATAATGCTCATGGCCGCGCAACGTCCCACCACCTAAGGCGGCTGCGATGACCACACCGACAGCTATTACGCCCGACGGTCCCGAGGTCGAAATCTCCATGACAACCCTGGAGCTCACTCGTGGCGACTGGGCTACGCCGGATCAGCAAATTGCGGACGTTGGTCTGCTGCTACCCCTCAGGCAGCCACCACTTCATTTCTATCGTTACCTTCTCGATAGGATTGGACGCAAGTGGCACTGGCAAGACTATCTTTGCCTGAGCGACGCAGACCTGGCTGCCTGAGGGGTAGCAG
>NZ_RZRX01000410.1:0-3509 GCF_003997405.1 Mesorhizobium sp. M2A.F.Ca.ET.042.01.1.1 | reverse complement strand
GGGCTGCGGCGTCTCTGCGGCCGGCGCCGCCGGATCGGCGGCGGGCTTCGGCTTCATCATCGTGTCGACGCCGGCCCGCACATCGGCTGCGGCCTGCTCGAACGGATTGAGCTGCTTGCGCACCTCATTCATCGGATTGAGGCTGCGAAGACTGTCGATCGAACTCTTGACGTCGTCGAGCTCGGCTTCCTTCAGCGCTTCGTTGAACTGCTTCTGGAAGTCGCCGGCCATGGCGCGCAGTTTCGCCGCGGTGCGGCCGAAGGTGCGCAGCATGTTGGGCAAATCCTTGGGCCCGACGACCACGATCATGACGACCGCGATCACCAGCAGTTCGCTCCAACCGACTTCGAACATGGCAATCTATTCCGACAAGAGCATGCCGCCCGCACATGCGAAGCGGTTTTGGGACAACGGCATGCTCAAACCAACAATCGGATCAGCTCTTGCTGACCTTTTCCTTGCCCGGCGAAACGGTCTCGTCGGCGCGGTGCTCGACGGTACGCTTGTCGTCAACGTCGTCGTCGGCCATGCCCTTCTTGAAGCTCTTGATACCCTTGGCCATGTCGCCCATCAGTTCCGGGATCTTGCCGCGGCCGAACACCAGCAGCACGATCACCAGCACGATCATCCAGTGCCAAATCGAAAACGAACCCATAACGATCTCTCTCGAATGTTTTCCCTCGGCGATGATCTATGCGTTTTCGCTCGGGGATTCAAACACAACCGCAATGAAGTTGATAAAATGGCTAGCGGATGTCACGCACTTTCGGCGTGAGCGCCTTGCTACGAATCCGCGCAGGCCTTGCTAATAGACCAATCGTGCCGGTTCCCTAAAGCATGTCTCCCGAAAGTGGGACCCGGTTTCGGGATAAAGACATGCGTAAAATCAAAAACTAAAGCGCATAGAGCGAATCTGAAAGATCGCGACGCGCTTTAGCTCACTCTTCCGTGACGCGCGGCGTCAGCAGCCCGAGCTCCTCGAGGTCGATATCGGTCAGCGCGTCCTCTTCCTCGGTCAGCGCGTCCGGATCGGCCGGTGGCACCGGCATCGAGAAATTGGCCGGCATGCGCGTCGAGAGCAGGCCGGCGCCCTTCAGCTCTTCCATGCCGGGCAGATCTCGGATCTCCTCCAGCGCAAAATGGTCGAGGAAGGCGTCGGTGGTGCCATAGGTCACCGGCCGCCCGGGCGTGCGGCGGCGGCCGCGCATCCTCACCCATTCGGTTTCGAGCAGCGTGTCGAGCGTGCCCTTCGACGTTTCGACGCCTCTGATGTCTTCGATTTCAGCGCGCGTGACGGGCTGGTGATAGGCGATGATCGCCAGCACTTCGAGCGCCGCGCGCGACAGCTTTCTCTGCTGGACGGAATCCCGGCTCATTAGGAAAGCGAGATCGCCGGCGGTGCGGAAGGCCCAGGCATCGCCGACGCGCACCAGGTTGACGCCGCGCTTGGCATAGATCTGCTGCAGATCGGCCATCGCGGCGGCAATGTTGACGCCTTCCGGCAGGCGCGCGGCAAGCTGCTTTTCGCTGACCGGCTCTGCGCTGGCGAAAACGATCGCCTCGGCCATCCGTACGGCTTCCGACAATTGCAGCCGCTCGGCGGGGTTTTCGATGGAACCCTGCTCGGCCATCTCGTCTTCCGGTTCGTCCTCGACCTTGAACGGGATCACCGAAGCGTTGGCGCGTTCGCTCATGATGCCACCTCGACTGCCTTCACCCTTTGCGCGCGGCCGCGCAGATAGATCGGCGCGAATACCTGATCCTGCCGCACTTCCAACTTGCCCTCGCGAACCATTTCGAGCGTCGCCGCGAAGGAACTGGCCATCGCCGTGCGCTTCTCTTCCGGCGCGGCCAGATACTCGATCAGGAAGCTGTCCAGCGCCGTCCAGTCGCCGACCGAGCCGACCAGCCGCGCCAACACCTCACGCGCATCCTTCAGCGACCACACGGCGCGCCGGGCGATCGTCACATTGTTGATCGCCTGCCGCTGACGCTGCTGCGCGTAGGCGGTGAGCAGATCGTAGAGCGAGGCCGAAAAGCTGTTGCGCTTCTCGATGATGACCATTTCCGGCATGCCGCGCGCGAAGACGTCGCGGCCGAGGCGGTTGCGGTTGACCAGCCGCGCCGAGGCGTCGCGCATGGCCTCCAGCCGCTTCAGCCGGAATTGCAGCACTGCCGCCAGCTCCTCGCCGCTTTCGCCCTCCTCGCCCGGCTGTTTCGGGATCAAAAGCTTCGATTTCAGGAAGGCGAGCCAGGCTGCCATCACCAGATAGTCGGCGGCAAGCTCGAGCCTCAGCGCCCGCACCTTCTCGATGAAGGCCAGATACTGCTCGGCCAAAGCCAGGATCGAAATGCGCGCCAGATCGACCTTCTGGTTGCGGGCAAGGTGCAAGAGAAGATCGAGCGGACCTTCAAAACCGGCCACGTCGACCACCAGCGAGGGGTCGCCGGTCAGGCGTGAATCGTCGTTCTCGGCCCACAGACGGTCCATCGGTGCGGCCTTCGCGGCCTTCCCTTCCAATGTCTCCGCCACTTGCCTTTCGTCCCTTCCGGTTCAGGCCACCGCTTCGAAATAGGTGGCGAATTCCGCGCGTATCGCCGTTTCGTCGGCGACGTCGCGATCCTTTATATAGGTCAGCGCCCGCTCCGCGCGCTGCAAGGACTTGCCCCTGAGCGCCGTCGTGCGCGAGGCGATCCCCGACATCTCCTCGAAAACGCCGTTGCAGTGAAGGACGAGATCGCAGCCGGCCGCAAGGATCGAGGCCGCCTTTGTCGGGAAATCCCCAGAAAGTGCCTTCATCGACGTGTCGTCGCTCATCAACAGCCCGTCGAAGCCGATCTCGCCGCGGATCACCTGGTTGACGACCTTGGCGGAGGTCGTCGCAGGATTGTCGGGATCGATGGCACTGTAGACGACATGCGCCGTCATCGCCAACGGCAGCGCGTTCAACGCCTTGAACGGGGCAAAATCATGCCGCCTGAGCTCCTCGAGCGGCGTATCGACGGTCGGCAGCGCGAAATGCGTGTCGGCAAAGGCGCGGCCATGGCCGGGAATATGCTTCATCACCGGCAGCACGCCGCCCGACATCAGGCCCTCGGCCGAGGCCCGGCCAAGCTCGATCACGGCATTGGGCTCCTTGCCATAGGCGCGCGCGCCGATGACGTCGCTGGCGCCTTCGACCGGAACGTCGAGCACCGGCAGGCAGTCGGCGGTGATGCCCAGGCGGGAAAGATCGAAGGCATGCAGCCGCGCCATCAGCCAGGCGGCGCGGCGGCCGGCTTCCTTGTCCTCGCGCCACAGCGCGCCGAGCGCGCCCCCGGCCGGATAGTTCGGCGCCAGCGGCGGACGCCGGCGCTGCACCCTGCCGCCTTCCTGGTCGATGAAGACGGGAGCCCCCGGGCGGCCGACGCAGTCGCGCATCGCGGCGACCAGATCGCGGATCTGTGCCGCCTCGCCGATGTTGCGCGCAAACAGGATGAAGCCCCAGGGACGTTCGTCCCGATAGAAG
>NZ_RZRX01000040.1:0-34910 GCF_003997405.1 Mesorhizobium sp. M2A.F.Ca.ET.042.01.1.1 | reverse complement strand
CGAGCGGCTTCGACTTGCCGGAAACGAAATCCACATAATGCGCCAGCGTGTGCGAGATCACCTCCGGCTGCTCATGGATTTCCTTTTCCATGAAATGCCGGCGGTTGCCCTTGTCGACCATGAAGCTGGTCGACAGCGACTGCTGCCGCTTGCGGTCGACCTTGTTGCCGTCGATGTCGTAGATGGTCACGCCTTCGCGGCGAACCACCGCCCAGTCGCCGTCCTCGAGATAGGTGATCGAGTTGGTGAAGGGCGCCAGCGCGATGGCGTCGGAACCCAGAAACATCTCGCCCTCGCCATGGCCGACGGCCAGAGGCGGACCGTTGCGGGCGCCGACGATCAGGTCCTCGTCGCCCTGGAACATGATTGCCAGCGCGAACGCGCCGGACAGCCGCTTAAGCGCCGCATGCGCGGCTCCCACGGGCTTCAGGCCCCTGGCGAGCTCGCGCGCCACCAGATGCGCCACGACCTCGGTGTCGGTCTGCGAGGCGAACTTGTAGCCGTCGCGGGTGAGTTCGTCGCGCAGCTCGGCGAAATTCTCGATGATGCCGTTGTGGACGATGGCGACGCCGTTGGAAAAATGCGGATGCGCGTTGGTCTCGTTGGGCACGCCGTGCGTTGCCCAGCGCGTGTGGCCGATGCCGATCGTGCCGTCGAGCGGCTCGTCCTTGAGTCGCCGCTCGAGGTTGATGAGCTTGCCTTCGGCGCGGCGGCGTCCGAGCTCGCCCTTCTCGATGGTGGCGACACCGGCCGAGTCGTAGCCGCGATATTCAAGCCGCTTCAGCGCGTCGACGATGAGCGGCGCGACCTGCGAATGGCCGACGATTCCAACGATACCGCACATCGTACTTGCCTTCCCTTCAGCAGAAGATCGAGCTGGACATTCAGCGCAGATACTAACTCTGCCTCACAAGCAGCTGATCGTTCATTCGAAGGAACGCAACACGGTCTGGACACCTTCCGAAGTCCACTCAGTGACTGCGGCGCAGTCCCCAACCCAAAAGGGCTCCGACTTTGAATTTGTCAGACCTCCTGCAGGAATTCGGCGATCGCGAGCTGTCTGGCGAGGACGCCAGACACAACTACCCTTGCCTATCGGCGAGTTGTCATGCCAGCGGCGACGGGCAGAACCGTGGGGCCGATTATCCAACGCATTTTAACATATGTTGCCCGACCGAGGTCTGATGCGCCCGGGCATTGGTCCATGGTGTGAAACGATTAGGCCGCCGCGTCATTTGGGAGACTGTCAGAAATGTATCTCTCAATTCAGCCCCTGGCGGGCGGCCTTTCAGTGCAGCCGCCGCGACCGTCCGGGGCAATAGGGACCGTGAGGCAGGGGTGCCAATTCCTCAATATCTAAACGACCAGACGCTCAGCTTTGAATGTCCGCGATGCCACCATCTCATCGCAAGGAAGGGCTCATGGTTCAAGGTCATCTCCACATTCGAATGCCCGGCCTGCGGTGCAACGTTGCGTCTTGGCTATCCAGAAAAGCTGCGAATTTTTGAGCGCCACAAGCACCTCGTTGGTCGACCAGCTGACCGTTGACAGGTCGGCTCAACACCGGCGGAGCCGAGATCGCTTGGCGCGACCATCGTCTGTTTGCACGGCGATTACATCCCCAGGTGTTGATAGTTTGAGGCTAGCCGACCTTGCCCAGGGTCGGTTAGGCCCGACGGTTCGCCAAACGCACCCCAACGTCGCAACTGTCGGGCCGCCTATAGGGACACCATCGCCGATTGTATTCCTCATCTTAGAGGCAACTTGGGAGCGAAATCTCCCGCTGGATATAAGGCAAGACCATCGAACATTCCATCCCCAGCTGGTACCCGAACGCCGCCTGGTTGCCCAGGTCGCGGATACCGACTACTTGGATGCGCACATGCTCATGCCAACCGAAGCTTTGGCTTCAGTATTCGGCCCGCCCAAGGATCTATGTTGAGACCGCTGCGCATCGAGCAAGGCTGCTCCTACGCCTGATAGAATTCCCGATACCATTGAACGAAACGCGGAACTCCAATCTCGACGGGGATCGTGGGCCTGAAGCCAGTTGACTTCTCTAGTGAGCTGACGTCCGCGGAGGTAGCCAAAACGTCGCCGGGCTGGGGGGGCATATGGTTGCGGTTGGCCTTTCTGCCAAGTGCACCCTCCAGAACTTCGATCAATCGGTTGAGCTCAACTGGGGAATTTCCGCCGATATTGTGTATCCTGAAGGGTGCGTTGCTGCTTGCCGGATCAGGTGCCGCGCTACTCCATTCTGCATTGGCTCTCGCGGGCTGTTGCATCACGCGGACCACACCCTCGATGATATCATCGATATAGGTGAAATCACGTTGCATGTTGCCATCATTGAAGACGTCGATCGGCGCGCCGGCAAGTATGGCCTTCGTGAAGATGAACAGGGCCATATCCGGCCGGCCCCATGGCCCATATACGGTGAAGAACCGTAGTCCCGTAGTCGGGAGCCTGAGAAGATGGCTGTAAGAATGCGCCATCAGTTCGTTGGCTTTCTTGCTGGCGGCGTACAGACTCAGTGGATGGTCGGCGGAATCTTTTTCCGAGAAGGGCGTACGTGTGCTGCCACCGTAGATCGAGCTCGACGATGCGTAGACCAGATGACGAACAGAAGCGTGCCGGCATCCCTCGAGGACATTGAGGAACCCTTTGAGATTGCTTTCCCCATACGCGTGCGGATTTACCAGCGAGTAGCGTACTCCGGCCTGTGCCGCGAGATTGACGACGATCTCGGGATCGACTGAGCCGAACAGCGCCGAAATACGGGTCCAGTCCGCGAGATCGGCGTGCTCGAATTCAAAATGTGGAAATTCTAGCAGCCTATCGAGCCGCGCGCGCTTCAGGTTGACGTCGTAATACTCGTTCAAGGAATCGAGCCCGACGACTTTCCATCCGTCGCAAAGCAGCCTCCGGCAGAGATGAAAGCCGATAAATCCGGCTGCTCCAGTGATCAGAACGGGCCTGCTGACGGTCATGCATATCCCAAAGCTTACAAGTCGGACCAACCTCACGAACGTTTTGCATTTCACGTCTGTTGAACGCGAGACGCATCATCAGAATGATCGATGAAAGTTTCGCCACGCAGATCGATAACCGGAACATCACTTTTAGCTCAGGCAAGCCATGCTCCCGGCGTACTTGAAGGCAACTGCGGCGGATCACGACCTTGATGAGGCACCTCTTGCCCTGGAGGAGTCCAGGTGGACTGACGTGGCTACCTACGCACTGGACGACGGCGGACCGATCCTGCGCCCATATCCGCCTTTGCCAGGCGAATTTGCGGAAATCGGGATCGCTCATCATCTTGAAACCATCGTGAGGCGATACCCCGACAAGGTCGCGATCAATGATGGCTCGGAGCAACTGTCATATTCGGCGCTCGGCGCGGCGGTTGAAAAGCTGTCGCGCCGCGTTGCAAGGTCTGCGGCGCAAGGCAGCCCGGTCGGTATCTGCCAGCCAAGTTCCGTCTGGAACGTCGTTGCCATGCTCGCAACGATTGCCGCCGGGCGGATTTCAGTGCCGCTGAACGCAAAGGACCCCGACGCCCGGATCCTGGAGATTGTGTCAGCGGCCAGGCTGTGCGCGATGCTGGGACTGGGCCACAGGCCCGGCGACCTGCCGGCGGACGTCGAATGGATTGATGTGGGCGCCGACGCGGACGGTGACCTTTTGGCCGCGCCGCTTCCCTCGCCCTGCGTCGATCAGCCGGCGATCGTCCTTTATACTTCGGGCAGCACGGGGCGTCCCAAGGGCATAGTCAACAGCCAGCGCGCCCTGCTTTGGCGCGTGCAACAATATGTCGATGCATGTCACATCAACTCGGACGATGTCTTTCTTCCCCTGACAGGCCCGGCCACGATTGCCGGCTGTCGCGAAATTCTTGCGGCCGTCCTGACAGGCGCCACCTTGCAGCTCGTCGATCTGGAAGCGATTGGCCTGCGCGGCGTTTGCGCCAGGATCAAGGACCAGGGCACCACAGTCACCTACCTGGTGCCGGCCTTACTTCGCGCGCTCCTGTCCAGTTCTCCCCTCGAAACGTTCAGGTCGCTGCGGGTCGTGCGGGTCGGCGGAGAAAGAGTCCTCTGGAGCGATATTGCGCTTCTGCGCAAAGCAGTTTCGCCGGGTTGTCTTGTCCAGATTGGCTATTCGTCGACAGAGACCACCGGATCACAGTGGTTCTTGCCCCCGCAACCGGCAGACGCCGAGGCGGATGTGCCGGTTGGGCGTCTGTTGCCGGGCATAGCCTTTGCGATAGTGAACGAGCAGGGACGTGCCGCACTCGCCGACGAGACGGGCGAGTTGGTGATAAAAAGCCCTTATGTGCTTCTCGGGCACTGGGAAAATGGCGCCGTCCTTCCCGCTGATCCCGACCCCGTTGACCCCAACCAACGGATTTTTGCCACCGGCGATCTTGTGCGATTGGGTGGCGATGGCCTGTTGAGGATCATTGGCCGAAAGGGTCGCCAGATAAAGATCAACGGCCGCCGCATCGAGCCAGCCGAACTCGAGAGGGTAATGCGATCGGCCTCATTCGTTCAGGAAGCAGTGGCGGTGGTGACGGAGACAAACGAGCTTATCGCGTTCGCAATCCCGAATAATGCTGCCGGCCCACGTTTCACAGACGATCTTCGCAGGCTGATTGCAGATGCGTTGCCTTCGCCCTTGCGGCCGCTGCGACTTCACCGCGTGGATCAGATCCCCCGCCTTAGCGGCGGAAAGGTTGACCTGGCGAAACTTGCAAAGATGGACCATCTGGCAAGGAAGCCGACGACCATTGCCGATCCGCCAGGTCCAGGAAATGATTTCCAAACACGTCAGCTGGTGGAAAAGGCGTGGCGCAAGGTTCTCAACACACACGTAGCAGCAGGGCGATGGGATGAAGCCGGAGGGGACTCACTGAAACTGCTGCATTGCGTCATGGAGATCGAGACGCTCATCGGCCAGGAACTGGGCCTCGAGGGCTTCACCGTTTCGATGACCGCGGATGAGATGGTCAGGGCCGTAGTCGCGGCGCAGGTAGCCTCTTACGGCAAAGCCGCCCCGGAGCATGATCCGCCGCTGCTTTTTCTATTTCCTGGATCTGTCGGTTACGGTCCAAGCCTTGCCGCCTTCGCATCGGCGATGCGGGCGACCGCAAAGGTCGTACCGGTTCGCTACCCAGGTCTCGCGATGATCCTCAAGGGTCAACGCGACCTGGCAAGCATGACGGATGCTGCGGTCCAACAGATCAACCGTGTCCAGCCATCGGGGAATGTCCGGCTACTTGGCCACTCGCTGGGCGGGGCGGTCGCAATGGAAGTCGCCGCCCGCCTGCTTGAGGCCGGCCGGCCCGTGAGGTTCGTGGGGATCCTGGATACCAGCCTCGAGGGTGAGCGCAGCCGCCTTTGGGATACGGTTGCACGCACATTGCGCAGACTACGCTCCAACCGTATCTCGTTTTATCGCGTTGCCTGTCGCGCACTCGCGAAGATCACGGTCAGAATGGGTCATGAAAGCCGTCTTGCAGACGCGATCGACCGTTACACCGATGGCCAGTTCAACGGGGCTTGCTTCCGCATCAAGCTTGAGCTGCAAGAGGTGCTGCGGGCTCAGGCGTTCTTCCACTGGCTGAAGGAACCTAAGCCAGCACTTCCAATCCATGGCACGCTGTTTCGCTGCGCCCGCCCGGGCATGTCCCTCGCCATCGGATGGGATCGGGTGTTCAGCCACCTTCAGGTTGTTCCAGTCGTCGGCAGCCACATCGATCTGGTCGCCGAGCCACATGTCGCAACCAACCGACCGCTGATCGAGAAGGCCGTTCTGGAGACCTATACGGCGGTCGAAACGCTTCGACGGGCGGGCTAGCAAGCATGATTTCGAAATTCACAAGGCAAGCATTGGAATTGGACGCCGCCACAGAAGCAGACCGCATCATTTCATCGACGCGCGAACAGGTTCTGGTTACGCTTCGGCGGCGCGGCGTGGTGGTCGGGCTGTCGGGTGGCATCGACAGTTCCGTCGTCGCATCCTTGTGTGTACGCGCCTTCGGCAAGGAAAAGGTGCTTGGCATACTGATGCCGGAGCGAGACTCCTCGGGCGACTCGCTGAGGCTGGGACGTGTCATCGCGGCCCAGCTCGGCATCGCCACTCTGGTCGAGGACATTGCCCCGGCGCTCGATGCCATAGGCGCATACCGGCGGCAGAGCGAGGCGATCCGCTCCGTCGTTCCTGACTATGACGAAGGGTGGAAATGCAAGCTGGTGCTGACCTCCATTCTGGAAAGCCAGGGCCTCAACATCACCCGTCTTACGGTTCAAGATCCGAATGGGAGGACCAAAACGGTCCGGCTGCCTCCGGCAGCCTACCTGCAGATTGTTGCCGCGACCAACTATAAGCAGCGCATCCGCAAGATGACCGAGTACTACCATGCGGACCGTCTCGGTTACGCTGTTGCGGGTACACCCAACCGGCTCGAATACGACCAGGGTTTCTTCGTCAAGCAGGGCGACGGCATCGCCGACGTGATGCCGATCGTGCACCTCTACAAGACACAGGTCTACCAGTTGGCTGAATATCTCGGGGTGGACGAGGAAATCCGCCGCAGGCCCCCGACCACCGACACGTTCTCCCTGGCGCAAAGCCAGGAGGAGTTCTACTTTGCTCTGCCTTACCAGCTCACCGATCTGTGCCTTTTCGGCCTGAACCATGGGATAGGAGCCGACGAGGTAGCGGCGGCGGCGGGCCTCACCGGCAGCCAGGTCGAAAAGGTCTTCAAGGACATCGAAGCCAAGCGCCGCGGAGCGCGTTATCTGCACTCTCGCCCTTTGCCATCCGTTCCGATGGACGTGGACTGAGCCGATGTGCGGGATCGCCGGAATATTGGCGCTGAACGCCACGGCGAAGCCGCCTTCCCGGGAGGCCTTGCTACGCATGGCTGCCGCGGCTTCCCATCGTGGTCCAGACGAGCGGGGGCTCTACCGTGACAGACGTGCCGGCCTGGCGCATGCCCGTTTATCCGTAGTCGATCTCCAGCACGGCCAGCAGCCGCTTGCCGATGCAGAAGGCCTGACCTGGATAGTGTTCAACGGCGAGATCTTCAATTACCTCGAGTTGCGGGACCGGTTGATCGCTCTTGGCCATCGGTTTCGCACCCGCTCCGATACCGAAGTCGTCCTGCATGCCTATCAGGAGTGGGGACAGGCCGCGTTCGAACGGTTGAATGGCCAATGGGCTTTGGCGATCTGGAATGCGGTTTCTGGGCGCCTGGTGCTGTCACGCGATCGCTATGGCATCTGCCCGCTGCATTTTTGCGAGCACGGCGGCCACCTTTTCTTTGCCAGCGAAATAAAGGCGATTTTCGCGTCCGATGCCTCCATACCGCGCAGCCTCGACCCGGCGGGCCTTGACCAGACCTTCACCCTGTGGGCGGCTGTCGCTCCGCAGACCGTATTCCAAGGCATCCGCGAAGTTCGTCCTGGGCATGTCCGCGTCTACGACAAGGGCGTGGCGCACGAACAGGCATTCTGGCAGCCGCGCTTTCCGAAAATTGGCGACCAGGACGAGGATCGGTTCAGAGGCTCCTTGAATGAAGCCGTCGAGGTGGTGCAGGCGGCTCTGGAAGCCGCGACGGCCTCGCGAATGACGCAGGCCGATGTTCCGGTCGGCTGCTATCTGTCGGGTGGGCTCGACAGCTCCCTTGTCGCGAAGCTCGGAAGGCGCTTCGCCGGTGAGCGTTTCCACACCTTCTCGCTGCGTTTCGCCGATGCCGAATATGACGAGACCGATTTCCAGCGTCTGGTTGCCGCGCGGACGGCAAGCGAGCACCACGAAATCGTTGTTTCGCGGGGCGACATCGCAGATGTCTTTCCGGACGTGGTCCGCCACGCGGAGCGGCCAATCCTCCGAACCGCTCCGGCGCCGCTCTTCCTGCTTTCGAGGCTGGTCCGCGAACGCGGCATCAAGGTGGTGCTGACCGGGGAAGGCGCCGACGAGATGTTCGCTGGCTACGACCTGTTTCGCGAAGGCAAGATTCGCCGCTTCTGGGGACGCCAGCCGACGTCGACGAGGCGCGCGCTCCTGCTTCAGCGGCTTTATCCTTATCTCTCGCGCTCTCCCGTCCATGAGCAGGCGCTGGCGCGGCAATTCTTCGGGCGCAACATTGCGGCTCACCAAGCGCCTGGCTTCGCGCACGACACGCGCTGGCGCACGACGAGTGCAATCAAGCGATTGTTCTGCCCGGATATATCCGCCGCCGTGGAGCGCTCCGACGCCGTGACCGAACTGCTCTCGATGCTGCCGGCAGAATTTCGCCGCTGGAATCCCCTCGCTCAGGATCAGCACCTGGAGATCCAAACCTTGATGTCGAGCTACCTGCTTTCCGCGCAGGGCGACAGGATGTTGATGGCTCACTCCGTCGAGGGCCGCTTCCCCTTCCTGGACGATAACGTCGCTGCCCTGGCAAACAAACTGCCGGACGCTTACAAGCTGCACGGCCTTGATGAAAAACATGTGCTGAAGCGCATGGCGGCGCCCCTCCTGCCGCTGGAAGTCGTCGCCCGAAAGAAGCAGCCCTATCGGGCTCCGAATGCGCTCAGTTTCTTCGCCAGCGACGCACCGGCTTACGTCGGCGATGCATTGTCCGAGACGGCACTGCGTGCAGCTGGCGTATTCGACGTCAAGTCGGTGACCAGTCTGGTCAGGAAGTGCCAGGCCAAAACCGGCGGCGGCGATATGTCGAACACCGACAACATGGCTCTGGTGGGAGTGCTGTCGACGCAGCTTCTCCATCAGCAATTTGTAGCGGTCAGGCCCGGTAGCGCAGTGGTGCCGGACCTAAGCGTCGATGTCGACTATGAGAACAGGCAAAGGGTGCCAGCGTGATCCACGATGCTGTACCGCTCCTGCAAGACTATCTCGTCCGGTCGGCCGGCCGCCTCGCCGACAAGGTAGCGTTGGTCTGCAACAGGCAACGCCTCACCTATGCCGAAATCGATGAGCGTTCGAATGGAATCGCACGCTATCTAGCGACCGCTGGCGTGCAACGCGGCGACCGCGTGATGATCTTCGCCGACAACACAGCGGAGACGGTCATCAGTTTCTGGGCGGTGCTGAAAGCGAACGCAGTCGTGTGCATCGTCAACCCGCTCACCAAAAGCGCCAAGCTTGATTATCTGCTCAATGACTGCCGACCGGCGGCGCTGATCACCGACCAGCATCTTCGCTCGGTATTCAGTGGACCTGCGCACACGTGTCGATCGTTGTGCCAGGTGATCGTATCAGGGCCGATCGAGGAGGACGAGCTCAGCCGGCTGCCCAGCGCCGTACGCTGGGAAAAGGCCGCCGAAAGAACGTCGGCTGGTCCGGAACGCAAATCGATTGACATCGATCTCGCCGCCATCGTCTACACGTCCGGATCCACCGGCGAGCCCAAAGGCGTGATGCTGACGCACCGCAACATGACCGCCGCATGCACTTCGATCGCGTCATATCTGGAGCTTCGCGAGGACGAAGTCATTCTCAACGTCCTGCCTCTCGCCTTTGACTACGGTCTCTATCAGATGCTGATGGCCTTCCGCGCCGGCGCCCGGCTGGTTCTCGAGCGCTCCTTCGCCTTTCCGGCGCGGATCCTTCAGATCATCAAAGACGAGAAGATCACCGGCTTTCCCGGCGTGCCCACCATCTTCGCTTCGCTGGCGGAACTGAAGTCGCTGAAGAACCATGACTTTTCGAGCATCCGCTATGTCACCAACACCGCCGCCGCACTGCCGCTCAAGCATATCGCCATGCTCAGGGAGCTGTTTTCGGGCGCCAGGATCTATTCAATGTACGGGCTCACCGAGTGCAAGCGCTGCACTTATCTGCCGCCCGAGGATCTCGTTCGAAAGCCACTGAGCGTCGGAATAGCTATCCCGAACACCGAGATGTGGATCGTCGACGACAAGGACCGACGGGTGGAGCCCGGCAACGTCGGCCAGCTCGTCATCCGCGGCGCGACGGTGATGAAAGGTTATTGGGGCAAGCCGGAAGAGACCGCCACGCGGCTGAAGCCGGGTCCCTTGCCGGGCGAGCTGGTGCTTTACACCGGCGACTACTGCCGCATGGATGCCGAGGGCTATCTTTACTTCGTCGGTCGTGGCGACGAGATCATAAAATCCCGGGGAGAGAAGGTTTCCCCGAAGGAAGTCGAAAACGCGCTGGTGAACATTCCAGGCGTCAAGGAGGCTGCCGTGGTCGGCGTCCCCGATGAACTTCTGGGCCAAGCTGTCAAAGCCTTCGTGGTGCTGGAGCAGGGCGAGCGTGCAGGTGAGCGGCAGCTCCAGATGGAATGCCAGAAGCGGCTCGAGAACTTCATGGTCCCAAAGTCCATCGTCATTGTATCCAGCCTGCCAAGGACGGAGACAGGAAAACTCAAAAAGGTTGCGCTTTTGTAGCCGCGTTGGGGTGCACAGCGTATTTAGTTTTAACCGGAGAGCGGATTATGGATGCGATTTCGGCAACGAAGTTCGAGGGCGAGATTTACACCAGACAAATCCGCGATTTTCTGGCGTCGAACTTTTACATCGCCGACGTGAAATCACTCAGCGCCACGCAGTCGCTGCTCGACCAGGGCATTGTCGATTCCACCGGCGTGCTCGAGGTCATCGGCTTCATTGAAGAGACCTTTGGCATCATGGTCGAAGACAGCGAGCTACTGCCGGAGAACCTCGATTCAATACAGGGAATAGCGCAGTTCATCGCCCGCAAGAGAGCATGAGCCGGTGAATGTTGCGTCGCAGGCAAGCTTGGCGTTCGGCGCTTCGGTGAGGAGTGGGACCCAGGCAGCCTGCGCAGATCAAGACGGCAAAACCGCCTCTGAACTTCCTGGAATCACCGATCCTAAATCCGCGGTTTCGCGTATCCAAGCACGACACGCGCCTCGCCGGCGCCGTTGCTGACGGTGCGAACGCCGTCGTAGCTCCTGCTGCGCTCGAACAGACCTGCGACCTGACGCTCCTGGCCCAGTCCTACCTCGAACAGAAGCGCGCCCCCAGGTCGCAGATAAAGATGCGCATCTTTGACCACGCGCATGTGGATAGCGATGCCGTAGGGTCCGGCCGCGAAGGCTTCACGCGGCTCGAGAGTGATCAGATGTGAGC
Organism: Mesorhizobium sp. M2A.F.Ca.ET.042.01.1.1; assembly: GCF_003997405.1. Lineage (NCBI taxonomy): Bacteria > Pseudomonadati > Pseudomonadota > Alphaproteobacteria > Hyphomicrobiales > Phyllobacteriaceae > Mesorhizobium > Mesorhizobium sp. M2A.F.Ca.ET.042.01.1.1. The sequence continues at coordinate 23,781 of NZ_RZRX01000040.1, read as the reverse complement.
GGTCGCCCTCTAGCCGTTTGTCCGAGATGTAGGGCGGATTGCAAACGACAACATCGATCGAACCTGGAGCCACCAGGGTGGACAAAGGTTCGAAAAGATCGCCCTGCATGACCGACACTCGGTTGGCCAATCCGTGATGGGAGACGTTGCGGCGCGCCACCTCGACACAACTATCGGTAAGATCGCTGGCCCAGACCTGCGCCGTAGCAACATGATGGCCGATGCCACAGGCCAGATTTCCGGCGCCGCAGCACATATCAACGACACGCGGCGCCGGCAGCTTCATTTGACGCAAAAGGTCGACCGCGGTCGAGCCTAGCAGCTCCGTCTCCGGCCTCGGGACAAGGGCGCCTGAGGAAACCAGCATCTCCACGCCCATGAAGATGGTGCTGCCTTTGCTGTAGGCGTGGGCGACATCGATATCCTCGCTCAAGACCTGCCTCCATCCTCGAAGCCGAGCGGTCGCCTGGGCGACGTAGCGCTATTGCGCTGCCGCGCTTTCCATCTCGTTGTTGAACCGGACCTCGATGGTGTCTCCCGGCGCTACCTCGGTGTCCTCGTCCGATGCTTGCTTGCGCCATTGCCCATCGACGTTTCGGACGATCGTCATCTGAGCTCGAACGGTTTCGCCGGCGATCGACAAAGGCGCGGCGGTCGCACCCAAGGGCTGGAGTTTCTGGCTTGCCGCGCGCAGCCTGGTGCCGATATCGGCGAGGCGAACCTCCGTATCTCGCAACTCGTTCAACAGACCGATGCGCCTTTGGTTCTCGTTGCGTTCGATTTGCCTGACAAAGTCTTCCTGCTGGCGCTGCGTTCGCATCAGTTCCACCGAGGTTTCCAGCGCACGGGTTGACGAAAGCAGGACGGCGCGACGGACATCGGCAAGTCTGTTGTTAGTGAGGTTGCCAGCTTTGAACGCCTTGGTGACCTGCTGCAAATCGTCTTCATCGGCCTTCACTCCGGCCGCTTCATCCTGTGCGCGCTTCGTCAGCGTTTCGATCTGCGCTGCAGCATCCTTTGCGCCCTTTTCGACAAAGCTCTGTTCTTGTTTGAAATTGTTCAAGGAGAGCTTTAACGCTTCCGCTTCGGCCTTCGCCAATCCTGCTGCCAGCGCCGGGGCAAGGGGCGATCCCTGTGGCGGCTGGGTGTCGAAGTTTTCCTGCTTGTCCAGTTCGGCGCGCAGGCGGGCGCTGTGAAAATATTCCCTAGTGTATTCGCCCCAGATCATCTCGTAATCACGTCGGAGATCGATGGGGTCCGGGCCTGCCTGGTTGGTGCGCGCCCGCAATAGGCTGAACCCGCCGGCGACCGCGATTGCCTGTCGCACCGTCATGAGCGGACGATAGGCCTGCTGTCCGGGGGTGAGCACGTCGCCGGTAACATAGATCGGGCGATACTCGGCGATTGTCGCTGTCACGTCGCTCGGCCTTACGACCGCCATCTGTTCGCGACCGTCCGGCGCGCGGACGTGAAAGATCTTGGTCGGCAGGATCGTTTGCATTCGGCTTTGCAATTCTGGCCGCGTCAGGCCACCGACGGAAACTGCGCCGACTTCAGGCAGCACGATCGTGCCGTCCACCTGGACGACCGCGCGTTGGGTCCGGTCTGCGATGGAAGCAATTCCGATCTCGACCGTGTCGCCGGGCGAAATCCGATAGAGGGACGACGTGTCGGCCGCCACGGCCAATGACGCGGTGCCTAAAACCGCGAGAACCGCAACGGAGAACCGGCTATGGCTGGCCATTTGAAGCGACCTCCTTCGGAATTTGACATTCGCTTGAATCGAAGCATGCGACCTGTCGCGGAGCGTGTCCCCGGACATGCCGCATGCATTTGGCGCCAATGATACGATACAGCCTTTTGCGTGCTGTACGAGAATAATGGAATGCGTCGGCGCGATGGCCGGCTTGGGCGACGCAAAGGAATAAGCGCGTACCTTCGCTGACCGCACGCAGCCCACGGGCCGAGGGTGCAGTAGGCACCGCGGCAGTGCGGCAGGAAGAGTGGTCAGCTTCACGTCATGTAGCCCATTTCATGGCGCACCAGCCCACGGTTGAGACGCGTCCGCCACCACGCAATGGTTCGTTTCAGGCCCTCGCGCAGGTCCGTGTGCGCCCTCCACCCGGTCGCGCGCTCAAGCCGGGACGAATCCGCCAGCAGCGCGCGAACCTCGGAATTTTGCGGGCGCAGCCGGCTCTCGTCGCGGCGCACAGGCTTGTTGGAGCCGCTCAGTTCCACCACCAGATCGAGCACGTCCGAAATGGTCACGGCACGCTGGCTTCCGGCGTTGTAGGCATGGCCGAATTCGAGGTCAGCCGAACCGGCGCTAAGAAACGCCGCGGCAGTGTCTTCGACAAAGGTCAGGTCACGGACCGGACTTGTGTCTCCCACCATGATGGCCGGGCAGTTCGCATCGATCGCTTGCCTGATGAGGGTGGGAACGATCGCACGCTCGCTTTGCCGCGGCCCGAAGGCATTGAATGGACGAAGCATCACGACCGGCACGTCGAAGGAGCGCGCGTAAGACTCGGCCATCATATCGGCTCCGATTTTCGAAGCTGAATATGGCGACTGCCCCTGCAGCGGATGGGATTCACTGATCGGCATCGTCAATGCGGTGCCGTAAACCTCACTGGTGGATGTATGCACCACACGCTCGGTATCCCACTGGCGTGCCGCTTCCAGGACATTGACGGTGCCCATGATGTTGGTCTCAACATAGGACTGGGCGGCCGCATAGGAATAGGGGATAGCGATCAACGCGGCGAGATGGAACACGACGGACTGGCCGCGGACGATCCGATTCAAGAACGCGCTGTCGCGAACATCGCCGCGAACCAGCTTGAGGTGGTTGCGGATCTCGTCCGGGAGATCATCGAGCCATCCATGGCTGTCGAAGGAATTATAAAGAGCCAAGGCAGTCACATCGGCTCCGCCGCGGACCAGAGCCTCAGTAAGGTGCGATCCGATGAACCCATCCGCTCCGGTCACCAGAACTCTTTTGCCTTTGTAGTTCATGATCAGACAATCCCTGCAGCACCTTGATTCGAACCGCCAAAAATGGCGACTACGTTTCGCTTGGACGCCCCGCCGTCATCCCAAGGACAATGAAAATTCCTCGAACGATCATTGCCGCATCCGACACAAGTGTCCGGCGCGCATAGTAGGAAAGATCAATCCTGGCTTTGGTCGGAAACAGCACCTCTCTGTAGAAGGCTGTTGGCTCGACATCTCGGGGATAGAAGAGCGCCTCGTGGCGGAACTTGATCTGGGCAGGACCGAACAAGCCTGGCTTGTATTGCAGCACGGCTTCGTAGCCGTCCCTGAAGCAGTCGGCGAACGACAAGCTCTCCGGACGAGGGCCGACCAGGGCCATTTCGCCCTTCAGTACATTCCACAGCTGCGGCAGTTCATCCATCTTGCTGGAAGCGAGAAACCTGCCGACCCTTGTCAGGCGCTGGTCATTGGCAAGGGTTAATGCGAGGCCCGCCGCATCGCATCGCGGATAGAATTTTCGAAACTTGTACATTCGAAAGAGCTGGCCGCCCACGCCTATGCGGGTCTGAACAAAGATCACCGGGCGCCCACCTTCCAGCAGCAGAGCCACCGCAACAAGCAGCATCAGCGGCGAGAACACGACGAGGCACGAAATTGCCGCGAGGACATCCATGGCGCGCCGGGCAAAGCCGTGGTGTACCGACCTCGTGGCGAGCCGATGAATGGGCAGGTCCATCGCGTTCATGCAGCGGCCCCTTCACGCGTGCTCCTGACGAGTGTCGAGGCCAACGCATCCACCACGGCTTCCACGACTGGTGATGTGATCTGGGGATGCAGAGGAATGGTGAGCTCGCGTTCGGCGAAGCCTTCCGTGCACGGCAAGTGGACACCTGGGCAACGTTCGCGGTAGAGCGTCATTTGGTGCACGGGGGAGTAGTGGATCGTGGTCTGTATGCCTTGCGCACGCAGCCCGTCGATCACGTCTTGCCGGTTGACGTAGGCCGGCAAGAGAATTGGCATGATGTGGTATGCTGAGGTGCGGGGCTCGCTGAACGGTATTGAAATGTCCGGGCACCGCGTGGCGATGAGACGGCGGTAGAGCGCAACAAGAATGCGCCTGACGTCGTTCCACTCCTGCAGATTGCGCAACTGAACCAGGCCCAGCGCGGCCCGCATCTCGTCCATGCGGTAGTTGAAGCCCAACATCGTGACGTCGTATTGTGGGGTACGACTGTTCAGTCTCTGATGGGTCCCCGTTGTCATGCCGTGGCCGCGGGCTTGACGGATGGCGTCGAGTAGATCCGGGTCCCTCGAGATGACCGCGCCGCCTTCAGCGGTGGTCATGTTCTTGTTGCCGTAGAAGCTGAAGGCCGCCCCGGCGCCGAAAGTGCCAACTTCCTTGAGGCCGGGTGCGTGCGCTGCATCCTCCACGATGCAGAGGCCGCGCACGCTCGCGAATGCCTGCCAGTCTTCCTTGTGGGCCAGATAGCCTGCGAAGTGGACCAGAATCACGGCTCTCGTGCGTGGCGTACATCGGGCCTCTGCGTCAGCGACTGACATGAGAGGAACGTCGTCCGACTCTATGTCCACGAAAACCGGCGTGGCGCCGACATAGAGCACGGCGTTCACCGTCGCCACGAAAGTCAACGAAGGAACCAGCACCTCGTCGCCGGGTCCAATGCCAAGTGCGTGCAGGATGAGGTGAAGGGCTGCAGTGCACGAGTTGACGGCAACGCAATCATCGGCGCCATGCATCGCCGCGAATGCCTCTTCAAACGCCCGGACCCGCTCGCCCATTGTCAGCCAGCCGCTGTCGATCACTTTCGATAAGGCGGCCTTTTCCGGCACGCCCAATACGGGCTCACTAACCAGGAGCATCACAACCTCCGCTGAACTCGCCTGGTTTTAGACAGCTTCATGCTGCTGCGACCTCAATTGACGCCGACTGCTCCTCCCACGAAGTAGCCTGCGCTTTCTGGAAGTCCTCGACGCGACCGATGTCTAGCCAAAGACCGTCGTGCTTAAAGACATGGACGGGCTTGCCGCTCTGAAGCATCTGCAGCATTAGATCGTCGAATCCAAAAGGGATTCCCGACGGGATAAACTGCATGACGCCCGGATCCATGCAGTATATCCCCATACTAACCAAGTGTGAGAGCGACGGTTTCTCGCGAAAGACCTGGACGGTATCATTGACTTCGTCAATAACTCCGAAATCCATCTTGGTGATGCGCGAGGCAGTCGCGATGGTTACGAGGTCATTGTGTGCCTTATGCGCTGCCACGAAGCGGCTGAGGCTCAAGTCGGTAAGCACGTCGCCGTTGAGAACAAGAAACGGCTCATCCAACTCGTCCCTGATCAGGGACAGCGGCCCGATCGTCCCCAACGGCTCCATCTCCTGCGTGTAGCGGATCTTGATATTCCATTGCGAGCCGTCGCCGCACACGCTACGGATCAGATGTCCAAGATAGCCGGTCGTGACATAGACATTCTCGATGCCGTTGCGCCGCAGCCATTTAAGCAGCAATTCGAGCACTGGCCGGGCGCCGATCGGCATGAGAGGTTTCGGGAGCACCGAGGTGAACGGCCGAAGCCTGGTGCCCATTCCGCCGCATTGAATAACCGCTTTCATACGATCCTCCCGCACAAATGACCGACACGGCCAGTGACCAGAGTTTTGTCGATGACCGGCCTCTACGGACCTGGTCCCCGACCTCCTGCGAGAAAATTAGCCCTCTGACAGCGGCCTGTCGTCGTGCGTTCGAATGGCGATCTGTTCGTTGCCAATACGGATCATGTGCCGGCAAATCGAGGCCGAACATCGTCAGGTCGCGCCAGGGCGATCTCCTTGACGTGTCCTGCGGAGACCTTTGCGATGACCTTCTCGAAATTGTGAGGGTCGTCGCCGTTTACTTGTATCAGGGGCCATCCCTCCCGGTTCAAGCACTCGCCGACCTGCCTTGCCAAGTCAGCCTGCCTCAGTCCCCTTTCCACCCCGAGTTCGAACAGCAACACCTCGAGAAATGGTTGCTGCGCATATCGATCCACAAGGCGGCGGCGCAGAGTTTCTTGCGGCGCGTCCAATTGAACCAGGATATCCGGCCTCGGCAGGAACGCCAGGGTGTCGCGTATTGCGTCAACGCTGGGATTGCGCGCGAAAACCAGCATCGCGCACAGGGCCTGAATGAGGCCTTCCTCGAAGATAAAGCAGCCCTCGGATTCTTGCGCTATATGCCAGGACTCGCACAGCAGAGCGATGTCGACCTTCATTCGCCATGACCAGGTGCGGCTTCGAAGAGGGAGGGACGCCAGGAGACGCGCAGCGACACTGTTGTTCGGCAAGGTGGCCAGCAGGATGGGACCGCAAGTCGCGATCTTCCGGCCGATCCTGCCTATCCCGTGGCGCGTTTCGGGGACGTCTTGCGATGCCGATGCTTGTTCAATGAGCCGATAGCCGTTCACGGTCTTTACGCTAACGCCTCGTTCAGCCATGCCATGACAGACGCGGCGTAGGAGTGTGGTCTTGCCCGCGCCAGGCGGCCCGAATAGTTCGATGATCATGTCCGTGTGCGCGCCCCTGACAATCCGATCAGCTTTTCGCGGAGCCTTAGGTAGAATCCGGACCACGCCAACATTCGTTTGGATGATTGCGGTTCCTCGCGAGCCCTGTGAAGTCGTCGAACTGGATCACTTCGTGCCGGACTTGCACAGGCCGAAGAGTCGGCGGGCGGTCATGAAGGGCATGGACCCACCTGCTGAAGCCGTCGTATGTTCAGACGATGCGGGCCCTTCAAAGACGGGTTAGACAGAAGCCACCTGGCAAACAGTCGAGCGCAGGAGCCCCATGCACATGCAATCCGCCTCAGCCCCCTCTCCTCCCGGGCACGCGCTCTCACATGACTACCGCCTAAGCCATGCTGCCCAAGGCTGCGGCGCCATATACACCGCTACGTTTCAATCTGGCTATTACGGTGCGCTTTGGGAAAAAATTGAGAGACCCATCGTTGAGGAGATATTTCGCTCTGCAGGGGGGCCAGATCGTCGTTGCCTCGACTTTGCCTGTGGTACTGGCCGAATCACAAATGTGGCCGCGAGATTTTTTGGGACGGTCGTTGGGGTCGATGTGTCAGAACCTATGCTTGCAGGCGCGACGCCCTGCAGCAATGTGCGCCTTTGCCTCATCGACATTACCAATGAGCCGCTAAACGAACGATTCAACGTCGCTTCGGCTTTTCGGTTCTTTTTGAACGCAGATGAGGATCTAAGACGCCAGGCGCTGCTTGCGCTTCGAGAGCATCTTGTTGAAGGTGGTCAGCTTGTCTGCAATATTCACCTCAATGCAACCTCGCCGGCTGGGGTGGCCTCAAGGCTCCTCAACACGGTTGTCGGACGCACAAAATACAACACGCTAAGACTTGATCGCATGGAAGAGCTTCTGGCTGATGCGGGTTTTCTCGTCGAGAAAGTCATTCCGTACGGCTTCCTTCCTCGGCCTGGCCGGTTTGCCCCGGGCCTTTGCGAAGCGTTGGTGGGGCCCGCAGAGACAATGAGCAGGGCGCTTCAGATTCCTGCGCGACTTGCAGAAAGCTTCATCGTCGTGGCCGCAAAGCCCAAGCCGTCGCCATATCCGGTTTGATGTTCTCCTCGCACGCCGGCTCTTTCGCTTCCTAGCCTGATCCCTCGCAGGACCTGCGCCTTTGGGGGGCAGCCGCTTTCATTGGTGCGCTACAGATTGTCGAGTGCTTCACAGAAGTGCCCCGCTTCCGCTTGGCACAGTGTCGTTCAAAAGGAAGCGTGGCCAGTCTGATGTCCTGTTTTCTGGTTGGCGCCCGGATGGTGGCGACCAGGACGACCAGAATAGGCGCGGGTCTTTGAGCTCGAGCGGCTGCAACCGCCGCCTGCAGAATGAAAGAGAAACACGGACTGGAGGCAAGCGCCTGGCCCCACCAGCATGACCGGGCTCGATATGACGGCCTCCTCTGCGGCATGGTTAACACAAGGTAGCTTTTCTTCTTGCCGACGAATGCATTAGAGGTGCATAATCAAACCTGCGTTGCATCGTTGGGGATAGACCAACCGTGGGTAGCAGCTTGGTGCCAGCAGTATCGGGTCCGATATCGCTGCGATCGATTGGCGTTGAAGCCCCAATGTGCGCACGTGTGTGTGCGTTGGGGTAATATGTACAGGATTGTCATTGCCGATGATCACGGACTTTACAGGCGTGGCTTACGGCTGGCGCTTAGCGCTGGCATCGAAGACGCGGAGATACTGGAAGCTACGTGTTTTGACGCGGTTGTTAGCCTTCTGGCCGAGCAGGAGTGCGTCAACCTCGCGATGCTCGATCTGAACATGCCGGGTCTTTTCACCCAGGACGTGCTGGGGGATGTCCTGGTGGCCTACCCGAACACTCGGTTTGCGATAGTTTCCGGCAACGATTCGCGCTCGGAGATTCTGACCGCCCTCAATGTCGGCCTGCACGGCTATATCGTGAAGTCGCAAAGTGACGACGAAGTCGTGCTGGCTGTGAAGGAAATCCTTTCGGGTCGTATTTATGTACCGGCGCTGCTATCGCGACCAGGCAGTCACCAGCAACCCATTGATGCCCGCTACGGCGGCAGCAACGCCAGCGGTGGCTCTCTCGAAAGGCTCACACCCCGGCAAAAGGATGTGCTACGGCTGATGGCGGAGGGGTACTCCAACAAGGAAATAGCCCGAGATCTCGATATCGCCGAGGCTACGACGAAGATACATGTTGCCGCAGTCATGCGGGAATTGGGAGTTCGAAACCGAACGGAAGCGGCAGTTCTGATAAAGACCTGGCTCGGTTCGGTGTAAGCTAGGCTTGAACTTCCTTGGACGACATTCGAAGCGAATATCGGAACCCGTCCTCCCGAACCTGGAACTGCGAGGAATGTCCGACCAGCGGCGTTCCATCGACCCCCAGGACCATTGATCCGAAGCCTTGGCGCGTGATCGGAGCCGCGCGCCGGCGGCCCGTTTCTATCCATTCAAAAACAATGTCGGCGCCTGTCTCGCCTGAGTTGAAATCCCAGCGCACCTCAACCGCGCCCGCAGGGTCGCCCAGCACCCCATGTTTGACCGAATTGGTGGTGAGTTCGTGAATGATCATGGCAAAACTCTCCGCTGCGCCGCCTGAAATCTTGATGTCGGCCCCCGTGATTGTCGCTTTGCCGCCTTGCAAGAATGGCCGTAGTTCCTGACCGACCAGATCACGAATCGTCGATGATCCACCGGCGCTGTTCGTCAGCAGCAGATGCGTCGCCTCGAGCGCCCGAATTCGGTCAATCAGCGTTGCCTTGAATTTGTCGACATCGCCGTCAGGCGCGCCCAGCATCTTCACTATCGCCGTGATGACGGGGAACAGATTGCTGAACCGGTGGCGCTGCTCCTGCATCAACTTTTCTTGGCGTCTTACCGCGGCTCGCAGCAGCGTGGTTTGGCGGCGCTCCGTCAGGTCTGCGGCGATCCCGATACGCTGGTCACGGCCGCCTTGGTCTTCTTCGCGGCCCCGCAAGGCGACCCAACGAACCTGGCCATCCCCGCGCTTTATACGAATTTCGACGTCGTAATTGGCTCCCGGCCGCACCTTTCCTGGAGGCGATGCCAGCTTGCCCCAGTCCGCTGGGTGGACGATGGATGACAGATCGGACAGCGGGCGGGACGCGGCCGGGGACAAGCCAAGAATGTCCCAGAACTGACGCGAGCCTGCGATGACGCTTTTGTCGTACTCTATTCGCCAGGTGCCCAGTCGACCGGCCGACAACGCGAGGTCGAGCCATTCGTTTTGGGCTCTAAGCGCCTCTTCGGCTGCTCTGCGTTCGGTTATGTCGTCCACCACCACAAAAAGGCTATCTGCCGGGATCGCGTCCGAGGCGGAAAGAGAAAGCGTTACCGAGGCCCAGAGCGTGCTGCCGTCGCTTCGGGTCAGGCGAATTTCCGAACCGAACCAGGGCGCCTGGGACCTCAAGGCATTGAGCGAATTCTCCAGCAGCGCACGATCGTCCTGATGGACAAGCTCATCCAAGCGCTTCCCAACAAGATCATCTTGGCCGTAGCCGAGAAGAACACCGAGGCGTTTGTTCACCCCCAGCAGCACTCCGCGGTCACTGGCGGTTGCAAAGCCCAGCGCGGCTCGCTCGAAGGCCCGGCGGTAACGCGACTCCGCAGCTTCGACAGCAGCGAGCTTGACGTCCATCGCGGCCCGCAAGCCCTGACGGGATCGATCGAAAAGCATCGCAATCATTCCACCGGAAAGCACGAGCAGGATGGCGCGTGCCAACTCATCGGCAAGAGGCTGATGCTTCATGATCAGTCTTGCGCCAAGCCCGGCGGCGGCCAGCAACAAAGTTGCTGCGGCTGCGATCCTTCGATCTTCAAGGAACGCGATGACAACAATGGCGGGCACAAATTCGAGGAAGGCCAGGTCTGTGCCACCCGCGTGAGAAATGCCAAACTCAAAGAGCAGCGTAGCGACCACAACAGCCGTCGACGCCAAGTGTGTCGGCGACAGGATCGGACCTCCTCGGCAACTTCCTGCGGACCTAGCTACAACTTTTGGCCTAATCCGTCGAGGTTAGACTGGAGAGCGTGCACGTAGTTCGCTTGCCAGCTTTCCCATCCAACGAAATCGAGGCTTTATTAAGCCGGCTATATCGCCCTTGGGCGAGATAGAGAATAACGACGAGGAGGAACTATCCATGGGTCTGAATAGCGGGCAAAGCGGCACGGGATCGATCGCGGCGCCTGGGATGGGGCCGGTCGGCTTCGGGGGCAGAGCAGCGACCAACCCCGCTCGACGCGCCCCTCGCACCACGGCAAGGTCAATAACGGGCAGCACATGCGCGCGCCCGTCGCTCGATTCGGCGACCGGCATGCTTGAACGCATGGGGTGCGGGTGGCTTGTGCTGAGTGAGGCAAGAAGAGTACTTGAGTGGAACACGGCCGCCGAAACCATCCTGCGGGCCTGCGACGAGTCCCTTGATCCGCGCAGCGATCTGACGGCAGCCCTGAGGAGCCTGATAGCTGGCGTGCCGGCTCACTTTGCTGCCGGATCGCTTTCCTGGATCGTCATTCGCAATCCTGGCGATCGGCCGATCATCGTGAGCGAGGAAGGCGCCGTCACTCCTGATGGGTCGATCCTGGTGGCGCTCCTCGATCGCCAGCCGAGGACTGGCCCCAATCCAGAGACCCTACGAAAGATGTTTGGATTGACCGGTGCCGAGACGCATTTGGCATTGCGTTTGGCGAGCGGCGATGCACCCTTGGAAATTGCCGAGCGCAGCAGGCTGAGCCGAACCACTATCCGCACCCAACTCGCGTCGCTGTTCGCCAAAACAGAAACGAGGCGTCAGGCGGAATTGGTTGCCCTTTTAGGGCGCATATCTGTGCTGCCGTAGTGTCCAAGGGTCCGGCGGCGCTGGTTTTCGCAGTTCGCCGCCAGTTCAGGGCTCACCACCCAGACATAATCTCAATGAGGCTTGGATCGACGCAAAGTCGAGCCTCATTGAGGTAGCTTTTTGCGGATCTGCACGGCATTCACGTCGTGAACAGAGCATAAAGATTTCCGTGCTCACACCACGGTGAACGACGATGCTGTCAAGGGCAAATGATGCGAAAGGGCGGCAAACTGAATTTGATGTGCACCGCCGATCCCATCGCTGTCGAAAGAAAGGGCTCCGGTCGAGCTGTTGTAAATAATGTGATCGGTGCTGTCATGTGCACTCGCGCCCACGTGAAACTGTCCTGCGGCTAGAGGGCCCACATGAAGTCCCGTGAACACCTTGTGGTCGAGCTGGATCTTGTCATGGATCACACTGAAATCGGCGACCTTGGCGACATCACCGATCTTGAGCACCGAATCGAAGACGAAAACGTCGTTCCCACCCCCTCCCCGCAAGATGTCGTGCCCGCCGCGGCCGTTGATGACATTGTTGCCTGCGTTGCCAGTTACGGTCTGGGAGAACTCATTCCCCGTCAGGTTGATTGCGGCGGTTCCGGATGGATTGGTTGTTGCGAGACGCTCGATCGCCGATCCAGTCGAGAGTGCATAGGTCACTGATGCCAGCACGGTATCGCGGCCACTACCGGCGAGCTCAACCACCTTGTCGCCAGCGTTGTTGACGTAATAGGTGTCGTTGTATCCGTAGCCAATCATGGTGTCTGCGCCGGTGGTGCCATGAATTACATCCGCACTTCCGGTGCCATTGAACACGTGATGACTGGGCGACGTGACGGTGGATGGAGCGCTGGTCGAGGGCGTGGAAGTAACCGGAGGCGTTGTGGTGGGCGCAGGCGCATCGCCGGAGTGGTTCAGATTGTCCACGCTTTTGTTATGCTGAAGGAAAAACGCCTTAAGCGCCGGTGATTGACCAAGCGCGGTGTCGCCCTGCTGAGAGCCCCAAGCATATGCGTAATCGAAGGCAGGTGATGGCACCAGCTTGGCAAAATGGTCTATGATGGTCTGTTCCTGCGCGGCAGTGGGAACGACGTATTTTCCACCTGTGTCGGTATTGTAGTTGCCGCCGCCAAACGCCTGGTAGCCTGGGATCATCTGGCTCACCGGGATGCCCGCCGCCTTGGCGGCAGCGACATAGCGGTCGATCATGTTGTAGTCGATCACGCCGCCGGTGCGCACCGGATAGGCATCCACCCCGAAATAATCGATATGGGTGTTGGCGGGGTTGTATGTGTTCGAAAAGTCGGGGTTCGCAGAGGTGCCCAAACTCATCATCGTTATGTAGGTTTTGGTGCCAGGCAGATGGGAGTGGATCCAGTCCGATTCCGCCTTTAGATTTTCAGCGCTGGCATAAGTGCCCCATTTGCCGGTGGGGTCGGGCTCATCAACTAGGAAGAAGCCGAACACCTTCGGGTTGCCGATGAAAGGCGTGACCTTCTGGATAAAGGATGCGGTGGTCCCGTTGGTCTCGCCCAGCCAGACCAGTCCCTTCATACCGGCAGGTAGGGCGTTGAGCTGGTCGACAGATGATACATCGGCCAAGTTGAATCCCGCTGTCGCAATGTCGGCGCCCGATCCGCCAGACGTGTAGTGGAGAGTGGCCATGCGCATTTCCTTCAGCTGTTCGACAAAGCCCCTACACCCTACCTATTGGAGGCCTAAATTAGCGCCAAATCAAAAACGGTGGGCGCGTGAGAGATTTCTTGATCGCCCGGCGGGGGTGGCGCGCACGTATCGCAGACCGGCAGAGCACCAAGCGTTGAAGCGCTACGCATTGAAAGAAGGCCATACCTGCATCATGTCCGGCAGGCTCTGCTTATCATGCCTCAACGGTGATCACCTCATCCTGGCGACACTCCGCATATCAGCCGCGACGTAAACGTCCTCCCCAGGCATGTGATTATGGGGTCAGTGTGTGCGAGGTCGGCCTTATTTGCTGCGCCGCTGGCGCGAGCCGATAAACCCAAGGCGTCAGGGCGCGGACAATTGGCCTGCGCACCGGCGTTTCGATGAAGCGACAGACAAGAAAGGAGGCAAGCAGGACCCCACCTGACACGACAAGAAAAGCAACGTTCTTCCCAACATAGGGAGCGAGCGCATTCAACGAAATATAGCCGATATACTGATGCAAGAGGTATAATGGGTAAGTAAGTCCGCCGAGCAGCACCATAAGCTTTGACGGTCTTATGATTCTCCCGAACGAAACGGCACAGACAAATATCCCAAAGACCACTGTATTGGCGACAACGAGATCAGCGGACGAAAGCGAGACGCCATAGTGCTCCTGCATCCAGGCTTGGGGAAGCACCATGGTCTTGTAGGACAGCAGCAACGCGGCAGCAAAAAGCAGGAGCGCTGCGGGAGAACGTCCCCTTGCAACCAGGTCTTCGGCCAGAATGCCTCCGGCGAAGAAGGGCGCATAATCCGTGATGAAAAGAAGTCGTATCGCCGTGTTTGCGAACACGAGTTCGTTGCCTGCCGCGACCGCCAGCCACCCAGCTACGATCGGCAATTTCCAGCGCTGAAAGGCGCCCGCCAACATCAGCATCGCGACCCAGCAATAGAATAGAATTTCGACCATGATCGACCAGTAGACGCCGTCCATGGACTGCCGGCCAAAAATTCGAGCGAACATTGTCAGATTGGCGATATAGGTCGCAGCGTCGGTCGGGAGCCGCTGATCCTTGGCGACAACCAGAAAAAGGAACGTAGCCGTCATGCACACGAGAAACCCGGGATAAAGCCTAGCGAAGCGCGCGACAGCGAATTCTTGCCAGGTTCGGCCTTCGGCGGACCAGGCAATCACGAACCCGCTGATCAAAAAAAAGAGATTGACCCCGAGGTTGCCATAGATGGCGTAAGGTGCTGCATAAGGGTAGCTGACATCGAGATTTCCAGCGATCGCGCCGCGGAAAAGATAGTGGTAAAGCATCACTGCCAGAGCTGCCATCAACCTGAGCAGGTCGAGCGATGTCATCCGCGAAGTGCCTACCTTGCCAATGGACGCCATAACCAGCTCCCGCCCCGCGCTCGACGATCAGTCGAGCTCCGGGGCTATGCCTTTTCAAGGACGAAGACCTGCTCGCACGAAAGGAGCGGAAGGATACTGAACGATCTGACGAGCTTGAGGCCAGCCTGCGAGAAATCTTCCCGGGCGACACTGAAATCGACAGGATGGGGCGCGGAAACTCTGCCCGTGATCATATTCCGCAGTTTTAGTCGTATTCTCTGAAATCGGGACGCCAAGCCGTAAGAGACGATGAGGCGGCGACTCGTAACGCGCGCCAGTTCATTGATGATCTTGCGCCTGAGATGCGGCGGGATGAGATGGATCAGTCGAAGGCAGATCACCGTATCGAAGCTTTCGTTGGCCATTGGCAACTGGGTTACATCGCATCGTACGAAACCCTGGAACCCAGGTCGGCCCTCATATGCGGTCTTAGCCAAGGCCATCATTTCCATGGAAATGTCAGCTGCCATGACCTGGCAGTCGTGCCGGATAAGCACGTCGGCGAGCTTTCCGGTTCCGCAGGGAATATCCAGTATCTGAGACGGCAGTGGAGAACAGGTCTCCAGCGCCTTGGCGATGCAGTTCTGCTCCCGTCGTGCGATGACGTAGGACGCAAAGGTGGACAGCTTCAGGCGTCCGGCATACCCCGCTAGATACCGCTCCGCAAAACCAGGGTTTTGATATCTGGGTTTGGTCGCGAGTTCATAGGCCGCGACATCGGCATCGTAATTGACCGGCTTCGCGAGGATTGCTCCTGCAGCCTCATCTGTTTCGCGATCCTGGCCCATTCGCCGGCTCCCATTCAGGCCCGGTCGGAATTTTCTGTCCAATACGTTCATTGAAGCACAGCCTTTGCTTTTTGGCGGCAGGACATCCGTTGCCGATGAAGTCTGCCAACTATGACGCCGAGTCTTGTGGGTTCGACGTGGTCGAAACTCTTCCAGGCAAATCGCTCCGACCCAACTTTGTTTGCAAAACGGCCCCGTGAGTAACCGCTCGGCCAACCCGGACCGAGATTTTGAGATGCGACGCCCATCGAACCCATGCTGATGTGGCCGACAAGATCGACACTATCGCGGGGGTAAACTTCCAGATGGGTGTGCCCGACGCATCCCCCGAACGGATGACGACTGGCGATCACTTATGGCTACCGTGATGAAGAAGGGCGCTGCCAAAAGGCCGTTGCGGGGACAGATCGGAAAGAGAATGCCAGGGCGATCCGGAAGCATAGCTACTGAAGCGCCGCCAGTGGCCTCTCTAGGAAAGCCGGATTCCCCGAGGATCTCCCTATTTGGTCCTGCCGAGAACGCGGAATTCTTGGCGACTGTCAATGGGGCTGCGAGCGGCGTTGACCTGGGTGCGAGAACGCCTGGCGAAACTCACGGTTTGACCCAACGGCTTTCGCACGCGAGCCTTTGGGCATTCTTCATTTACATGGCGGGCGCCGCTCTGACCTTCGTCACTCAAGTTGCCATTGCGCGGATGGTCGGACCGGCAAGTTACGGCATCTACGCCTATGTCTTCGCCTGGATCGCGCTATTGTCTTACGGCGCAACGCTTGGCTTCCACGTGGCAGTCATGCGGTTCGTGCCGACCTACCTGACCACCAAGCAGCCGCCGATGGCGCTGGGTTTCATCATGCTAGGTGCAAAGGCCTGCATTGCCGCGGCGCTGGTCATTTCGCTCATTGGCATCTTGCTTGTCACCCAAGAGGCCCACGAACTCGATCCGGAACTGGCCGGCAGTCTATTAATAGGCATGGCGACGCTCCCCTTGGTCACCGTCTATCTTGCGGGCGGGGGTCTCGTGCGCGCGTTTGAGGCGTTGATATCTGCCCTGCTCCCCGAGCGGATCGTGCGGGACGGACTTGTCCTCACGCTTCTCTGCGGGGCAGCGTATCTGACGTCATGGCGTCTGGACGCCGTGGCGGTGATGTGGATGTTGTTCATTGCCTCCGCCGTTGCGGCGTGCATCACAGCTTTTGCCAGCTGGCGTCATTGGCCAGTTGAACTGAATTTCGGGAAGCCGGCCTATGCGTTTCGGGAATGGTGGCCTTCCCTCCTCCCGATCGTGATCATGGTTTTCATCGATACCCTGATGAACCGGACAGCCGTGATGCTGCTTGGATGGGACGGTTATGTAAAGGATGCAGGCATATTCTCGGCCGCAGCGAATATGGCGATGCTCATTGCTCTGCCGCGGGTTGCGGTGAGCAGCGCGTTCGCACCCACGATAGCGCGCCTCTCAGCGCACAACGACGTGGCGAGGCTCCAGACTGTCTTTGCCAAAGCCACGATTCTGTCTTGCGCGGGGGGGCTGGCGCTGGCGATGCCTCTCCTGATGTTCACCGAGACGATCTTTCACTTGCTTGGCAGCGGATTTTCCTCCGGCGTGGAGCTGACCCGAATTCTCGTGGTCGGACAGTTGATTGGGGTCGCCGCCGGGCCGCAGCAGCAACTTCTGACCATGGCAGGACACGAACGCGCGGCCGCCACGCTCATGGCTGTTTCGGCTGTCATCAACATCTTGGGATGCATAGCGGGCATAGCCCTGGATGGAGTCGTGGGGGCAGCTGTCAGCACGAGCGCGATGCTGATCTTTTGGAGCATTTCACAAGCGGTCTACATCCACGTCCGCCTTGGAATTCTGCCTGGCGTGGGATGGACGGTGAAGGCGCGTGTGCGATCTGAACAGAGTGACAAAGTTCTGTAACAAAGCCAGCTTCTGTTGGATTGAGAGATGATACTGGAAGTATTCGGGCCCTCAGGAGCTGGCAAGACGACTTTCACGTCCGGACTGGTGCCTGTTTTGCGCTACCACGGGTGCCCCGTCGTGTTGCAGATCGGGGACCGGCGGCATCCAATTAGAAGAGCCGCGTTGAAGCTGGCTTATGGCTTGCACTCAAAATGGGTGGGTCAAAATCCGCTGACCACCGAGATATTCGAGCTGTTACCACCAAAAAGCGACCTCTGGGCAACCCGCCTCAAATGGCATTTCGAGCTCCTGATACAGGTATGGAATGCCGCTCTGGCTTCCAACGAAACGATCTCGATCTTCGATCAAGGCATGGTTCAATTCGTCTGCTCGCTGGTTATGTTCAGCGGGGTTACCAACCAAGAAAAGATAGCGCGCGCGCTAGACCTTGTACCCAAACCGAATTTGCTCGTCAGATTACAAGCGCCAAGAGAGATTCTCGAGTCTCGGCTCAGGGAGCGCCAGCGACACCTCGGCATCGTTCAAAGGCTCCTTGAAGTCGATCTTCAGACCAGCCTCGACAACATTCGGCACGTCACTCTGGTCGGAGAGCTCGCGGAATCGTTTGGCGTGCCAACGATTTCTATCGACAGCTCGCACGCAAGTGGGCGCGCAGCGGCTCTCGACATGATAGCAAAAGACGCGATCGAAACGATGCAGGGCTCATTCACAAAAAGAGCTGACGTTGAATTCAGATACGGCAAATTACAAGCGACAATGAAGTAGAAAAACATTGAATACGTGAGTTTAGCTTCATGAACCCCCGTCAGTTATTCGGCGTTATTGGAATTCTAGTCTCTTTAAATGCCGTCTCTTCAGATGTGGACGGAGCCTCAGGTCCGCAGGAGATATCGACAGGGTTCGTGGCGCCGGTAGCGATGCAATTGCCCGAATACCTGCAAGCCGCTTTGGATCCGGCAACGGGAACAAGTTTCACGCTAATCACGAAACCCGGCCTCCTTGGCAATGACGTTGCGTGTCGTAATTATTGCAGCCACCGCTATTCGAGTGCGCAGGCCTGGAATTCGGATCAGACCCTCCTTGTCATCAGCAACGGTTGCGGAGGCTTGTGTTTCCTTGATGGACAAACTTACGTGCCGCTCTTTCGCCGTGCTCAGTCGGCCGAATGCGAGTGGCACCCGCGCGATCCCAGTATGATGATTTGCGTAGGCGGTCAGGAAATCTTCACCTGGGCTCCTCGCACAAATCGAAAGCAGGTTCTGTTTGTCTCCACTGACGGCAGCATTCTCCAGTTCGGCCCGTACAAGGGAAATCCAAGTCGCGACGGAAGCCGTATCGCTGTACGCGCCGTTCGACAGGATGGGACAATGGTCGTCTTTGCATTCGACCTGCTGCAGCGTCGCAAGTTTGCGGAAATCGATCTTGCACAGATAGAGGGATCCAACGGTGCATGCTCGATCTCGCCGCTGGGCATTAACATCGTATGTATTCAAAAGGGTGATGTTGAACACACGTTCATTTTTTCTGTTGATGGCAATCTGCGGCAGAAATGGACTGAGCATCACCGGCCCGGCCACGGCGACATGACGGTCGACGCCGATGGCTGCGAAATATATGTCGGAATCAGCAAGTCAGATCCTGACAAATTCCAGGTCATCAAGCGCAGGCTTGCAGACGGTAAGGTCACCTCGCTGATGAGATACGGCGAAGCACAACACGCATCCCTCAGGTCCCTTGGCAGACCCGGTTGGGTCTTCCTCAGCTATTCCGGGGATCCGGGTGAAGTCTCGAAGCATCCTGACTGGGCACCGTATGCGCGGGAAATCATTGCGCTGCGCACCGACGGCAGCGGAGAGGTACGCCGCATTGCCCAGACGCGAAACGCTCCCTCCGACTATTGGAGTGAGACCCACGCCTCACCTTCGCCAGACGGTTCGCAGGTGATATGGTCCAGCAACTGGGGCCTTCCCGGGGGTCCGGTATACGACTTCGTTACCCGTGTTGACTGGCGACAATACCCCGACAGAGGGCGGAAGGCAGGGACCCGGAACTGCCTTCATTAAAGTAGCCATTCGGACGATGGCTCGCACTCGA
The DNA here is from genome assembly GCF_003997405.1 of Mesorhizobium sp. M2A.F.Ca.ET.042.01.1.1. Classification (NCBI taxonomy): domain Bacteria; kingdom Pseudomonadati; phylum Pseudomonadota; class Alphaproteobacteria; order Hyphomicrobiales; family Phyllobacteriaceae; genus Mesorhizobium; species Mesorhizobium sp. M2A.F.Ca.ET.042.01.1.1. The sequence goes on along the minus strand of NZ_RZRX01000040.1, from coordinate 4,489 downwards.
GCGGCATCTCCAAGCACTGCCTGCGGGACCGAATTCGCCACGGATGCGACTAGAATCGCTAGAACGAGAGGGGACGACTTGCGGACAAAGCCCCGCCGAAACGGGGCAGGCAGAGAGACGAGGGCGTACTCTCAGAATTTAGAGCTCATGGCCACACTGTTATCGCTGTCATTCAAGCTTCACACATGCGCTTCAAGCTATTGATTAGCTTGAAACCCAGTTCGCCCGGCCCGGCAATTCATTCAAACTGACGAGGAAAGTGTCGGGCCCTCGAACTAGGATGGTTGTCGTGTTCACGGACGGGATCCGAGGCCTGAGCGCCGTTTGCAACAACAGTGTCAATGGGTTCAAGTCGGCCCGCTGAGGCAGTTTTCTCGTCCCTACATGGTTGCTCCCTATACGACCATGACGCCTGTCGGAGTTGATGGCATGACAGGGCCCAGAGGGGTCCAAATGTTGCTCTGTTCGGGCTGCGTCGACGTTTGCCGGTTTTTGGCGAGAAAGATCGCAGACCACGTGAAGCCGGGTGATTGCATAGTATGACAAAACCTTGGGATTGCTGCTGGCGGGGCGCAAGTAAGATGGAGAGACGACAGGATGAAAACGCTTTCCTTTAACCCTGCGCTCTTGGAGCGGCTGGTATGTCCTATGACCAAGGGTTCCCTTGCCTGGAACGCGAACAATGGTGAACTCATCTCAGCGAGCGCTGGGCTGGCTTATCCCGTACGTGACGGTGTACCGGTTATGCTCCCGTCCGAAGCGCGGACGATCAAAGCCGCCATCGTGCAATATCGCGCACCCCGGACGTGATAACGCGCCGGGATCTGCGCAACTAACCGGCATCACAAAACAACGGACTCGGTGCGCTTCAGATCGCGCCCTAGCCCGCAAAGGGCTGTTTCCCGGCTGGTACCGACAAAGACGACGGCCCAGTAACAAAGCCAGGACCGCTTTCCCATGGAGTGGTATGGTGCCTCGCAAGGTTCGCGACCAGCTTTACGGCTGACGTGTCGAACGATGGCCGATTCAGGGTGTCTGCACCGCCAAGAGATCCGCGCTATCGTGAAAACGATATTTGACGTGCCGCTTCAGATTGACCCGCGTGAGCACGCACCCAATTGGAACCGAACCAGCACCGTCTCTTCTCAGAATGTCCAAAACGCCTCCGGCGATATGGCGTGGTGTCTTGTTCCAACGGATCGCGAAAAGTATCGTGTCGGCCCAACTCGTCAGCAGGCTTGCTTCGGGTCCGGCGAGCCAGGATGGTCCGTTGATGACCACCAGACTGTACTGCGCCCGTAGTTCATCCCTGCATTCGAGGCTGTCAACGCGCGTCAGCAGCCCGAGAAGATCGTCACCTGACGCAATGGTCATCAGGTCGACGCCGGCGCCAGGGACACTCACGACTGCATCCTTCAGGCTGCAGCGAGTACCGACAAAATCACCGAACGATCGATAAGCTTTGGGCCCCCCGGCCTGGCGGATGAACTCTTGCGTAAGCTGATGATGCGAGCACTCAAGATCGATCAGCAGCACGGGGCCACCCAACCGTGTGGCCGCCAAGGCCAGACTCCAGGCAAGTTCACTAGCGCCTTCATAACGAACGCTGGACGCGACAAGAATTGTCTGCGAGGCATTGGTCCGGGCTTGATTTGGCCCTGCCCTGACCAGAAGCGACATCACGGCTCGGCTGTAGGCCGCTTTGGGCTGATCCAGGAGCAATTCCCGCAGCTTCTTCATGGCGACCTTACCGGGCTCCGGCACCATTCCGACGCAAGGAACATTGAACGCAGCCTCGGTTTCGGCCTCGCCCCGCAAAGTGCGATTGGTACGATTGTAGATCAACACCAGGGCGGCACCAAGAATGGCAAAACCGATCATGCCCGGCGGGATAAGGAAGATCGGTGGCAACGTCTGCGGCTTTGTCGGCGGCCACGCTGTCGAAAGAATCGAGACGCCTGCCGTTGGAGCCGCAATGCGTCTGGTCAGCTCCTGCTGATGGCTCAAGAGCTCGTTGTATCTCTGCGTGAGCAGAGTTACCTGCGGTTCAAGCGCGCGTAATCCGGAAAGTCTGCTGGCGGTGTCTGCCCCGACCACATCGAGAACATTTTGACGATTTTCCAGAGTGCTGATCTGAGCCCGATAGGTGCTCACTTCCGACTCGAGCTTGGCAAGCCCTTCCTGGACAGCGTTTTGGATTGCAGAGGCAAGATCCTTGTCCGCAGGATCAGCAGCTTGACGGGCTGCAAGATCAGCCAACTCGGGCGACCCCAATGCTTCGGCGAGCGACGCAACCGGCGCGCCGCTGTTGCGAAGATCATTGGTATGTTCAAGGCGCGATTCCATTGCCCTGAGATCGGCCTTTGACATGGATATCTGCTGGCTTAGATCGGCTCTTTCGCGGGCGGCGTTATCGGCTGAGCCTTGATCTACGGCCCCAGCACCCAGACGGTACTTCTCCAGCCGGTCGATCGCCGCAACGAGATCACTCTGCACCCGCGGCAGACTGGCGATCACCACGTTGAGATCCTGCCTGTCCTCCGCCAATCTCCTTTTTGCAAGCTCGTCGATGTAGACCTGAGCGAATGTATTGGCCACCAAAGCGGCTCGGGCTGGATCCTCGTCCGCGAAGGCGATTGAAATGATCCTCGAGCGCAGCTCCTGCCCAATCCTTATTCTATTGCGCAGTTGCTTGAGGTCGGGGTCGGACGACGCCTGCTCGCTGTGTGGCCAAAGCCGCTCGACAATCCCTGCAGCAATTGTCTGCAGCGATGGCACACGCATTTCGGGAGCTTCAGTCTTCGACGAACCCTGCCCCGGCGCAACACCTTCGATCGCGTGCAGCGCCGCTGCGACACGTCGCAGATGGCCCTGCGAAGAGAGCATGGTGATGTGATCGTCGATACTGGAATCGATGACGTCCTGCGCGGAACCTGCGCCAGGAGCAATGGAAACTCGCGCTGGGGCGTCGATGATCAACTGACTCGTCGCCTCAAACATCACCGGCCGAGTGAGACCGAGGATCGCAGCGAGTATCCCGCCTACTATCGCCAGGGCTAGGATAAGCCATTTTTTTCTTGCCAGAACTGCCATCAGCTGATGCGTGGGAGATGATTGCTCGTATTCGCGCCGAGGGCGCAATCGCTGACCGGCTTCCACGACTGCCGGGACAGATGCAGGAACGGAAGCCGGATTTTTGATCCGGCTGACGGCGGAACTTGCCATTTTCATACTCCTGCCATGTCGAGTTGGCGCGAATGAGCCGCCCATGGCGTTTTCCTGGTCTCATTTCGCCAGGCCTGAAACATCAGCGCCGACCACAATTCGCGTGAGCAATCTTGCCCCTGCATGTGATTGCGCCAGCATCTGTCCACCTTGGAGCTGTCCAGCACCTCATCGCCATCGTGCCGGATGTCGGCCATAAGATCGGTCGCCCAGTTGCGCAGCGACCCCCTTAGCCAGGTGGATACCGGCACGTCGAAGCCTTGCTTCGGCCGCTCGATCAGCCGGTCCGGAACATAGCGACGCAGCAGATTGCGAAGGATCCATTTGCCCTTGCCGTCGCGCACCTTTGCATTGGACGGGAGGCGCCAAGCGAATTCGATCACCCGATGATCAAGCAACGGACATCTTCCTTCAAGCCCGTTGGCCATGGTCGCGCGATCTAGCTTCACCAGTATGTCGCCGGGCAAATACCCCGCCATGTCATCGTAGAGGAGCCGTGACAGCAGCCCGTCGAGCTTCGGTATGCTGTGAGCCGGTATGGGGTGCCCGCGGCGAGTGAGGTTTGCCGTCGGAGGCGTTACCAAGCGCTGATACAGATCGTCCTCATGCCTTGCACCCATCAGGCCGGAGATCCGCTTGAGACGATCGCTGCGGAGCATATGGCGAATACCCGGTCCGAGAGGAAGCCGGCGCAGCATGTCCTCACGCGCTGCGCGGGCGAGGAGGTTCAGCCCGGTAGCCATGGTTCGCCGTACTGCAAAGGGCAGCTGTTGGCGGCGCCGCAACCAATCCGCCATGAAGTGGCGACCATAGCCGGCGAAGCACTCGTCGCCGCCGTCGCCCGACAACGCTACGGTCACATATTGGCGGGCGAGCCGCGCCACCAGGAGGGTCGGCAATTGGGATTCGTCGGCGAACGGCTCGTCCCATACCCGTGGCAGTTCCGGAATGACATCGAGCGCGGCATCAGGCGAAAGCTGAAGCTGCGTGTGATCGGTACCCAGATGCCGCGCCACTTCGGCTGCATAGCCACTCTCGTCAAAGCCGCCTTCCCCAAAGGCGATTGTGAAGGTGCGCACCGGGCTGGCGGATTGTGCCTGCATTAGAGCCACCACGGCAGAGCTGTCGATCCCGCCGGATAAAAAGCCGCCTAGCGGCACATCGGCGATCATCCGCTCGCGAACCGCGAGCCGCAGCAGGTCATCGAGTTCGTTGGTGAGATCATCGTCGGCGCCGACGATTTGTTTTGCACGTCCGATGCTGG
>NZ_RZRX01000409.1:0-3521 GCF_003997405.1 Mesorhizobium sp. M2A.F.Ca.ET.042.01.1.1 | reverse complement strand
GTGCGGTTTCGATCTCGACGATCGACGTCAACGTGGAAAGCATCAAGCTTTATGAAGCCGGCACCACGGCGGGAACGCAGAAGGGTATCCTCGACGCCAACTACGTCGGCGCGACCGGCGCCATCGTCGGCACGGCACAGAACCCGACCTTGGGTGCGGCTGCGGCGGCCGGCGACACCTACTCGGTCGCCGGCCTGAAGATCTTCGACTCGGCAACTGGCAAGGGCGCCAGCGACACCCAGATTCAGGAGATGATGAACGTCGTCGATACAGCGCTCAAGGCCATGACGACCGCCGCCACCAAGCTCGGCGCCGCCAAGAGCTCGATCGACCTGCAGAAGACCTTCACCTCGAGCCTGATGGACTCCATCGATCGCGGTGTCGGCCAGCTCGTCGATGCCGACATGAATAAGGAATCGACCCGCCTCCAGGCTCTGCAGGTTCAGCAGCAGCTCGGCGTCCAGGCGCTGTCGATCGCCAACGGCTCGTCGCAGTCGATCCTGTCGCTCTTCCGCGGCTGATCGCTCTATACTGACCACGCCAAAGCATCGGGCCGCGCCAAAAGCGCGGCCCGATTTGCGTTTGCTCAGGGCTCGCGCAACCCTCGTTTCTTAACTTCTCCGAAGCCGACTTTTAACAGGCCATTAACCATATCGCGCTAGGTATGGTTAACCAATTGATACAGGTTGTCGAATCGGCCCGACCGGCACGATCGCAACCGATGGGCAGGTCGAGGCCTGCGTGGCATGCCGGCTTTTGAGAAGGAGCGAGTTTCTTGGCGAGCATCATGACGAACGCTGCGGCATTGACCGCACTTCAAAGCCTCAACGCCACCAACAAATCGCTCGAGCAGACGCAAGCGCGGATCTCGACCGGCTACAGGGTCTCCGAGGCCTCCGACAACGCCGCCTACTGGTCGATCGCCACCACGATGCGCTCCGACAACTCGGCGCTGTCGACCGTGCAGGACGCGCTCGGCCTCGGTGCCTCGAAGGTCGATACCGCCTATACCGGCATGAACAACGTGCTGGACACCATCGGCAAGATCAAGACCAAGCTCTTGTCGGCTGTCGGCCAGTCGGACGCCAACAAGGCCAAGACGCAGACCGAAATCACTGCGCTCCAGGCGCAGATGAAATCCTTCGCCGACGCCGCCACCTTCTCCGGCTCGAATTATCTTTCGGTGACGTCCAAGCAGGTCGCCGCCGCCAATGACGGCGTCCAGCCCGACGCTCAGATCGTCTCCTCCTTCAACCGCTCCTCTTCCGGCGCCATCTCGCTCGGCACCATCGACATCAATGTCGAAAGCACCAAGCTGTTCGATTCCGGCCTCGCCACCGCCGTCAAGAACCAGGGCATCCTCGATCGCAAGACCTCGATCTATTCCACGGCAGCGGACCAGTCGGCGTATGACGCCGCCTATGCCACCGCGATCGCCGGCGGCGCCACCGACATCGCCGCCAACACCGCCGGCCAGGCCGCGGTGACGGGCACGCCCGTCAAGATCGACAACGTATCCGCCTTCAATCTCGACATCACGGCGACGGGCGTGACCGACGATATCATCACGCAGATGGTCACCAAGATCGACAACGTCATGAGTCAGCTTACTGACGCCGCCACCGTGCTCGGCGCCGCCAAGAGCTCGATCGATCTTCAGAAGACCTTCACCCAGAGCCTGATGGACTCCATCGACCGCGGCGTCGGCCAGCTCGTCGATGCCGACATGAACAAGGAATCGACCCGCCTCCAGGCGCTGCAGGTTCAGCAGCAGCTCGGCATCCAGTCGCTGTCGATCGCCAACAGCTCCTCGCAGTCGATCCTGCAGCTGTTCAAGAACGGCTAAGCCGCCTGATCACCTTCGACCGACGAAAAGGCCGTGTCTGAAACGCGGCCTTTTTCGTTTCTCGAGAGGAAGTTGCGCGTTCGGCATCTTGCTGGCTCTTTGCCGGCGCGCGCTATCATCTTCGCACAAGCTTCGCGGTCTAGTCTTCCAGCGGACAGTCGTGCTGGGAGCCGTTGAATCGTGCCGGAACAGATCCAGAGCATCATCGCGAATTTCAAGAGCTTCGGCGTGCGGCGTCTGGCGCTGATGGGCGGCATCGCGGCCCTGGTCATGGCCGTCATCGGCATCGCCTCCGTCTATCTCAATCGCCCGGCCTATGAAACGCTCTATGTCGGCCTCGAGCGTTCCGACGTGAACCAGATCGGCCTTGTGCTGGCCGATGCCGGCATCGGCTTCGATGTCGGCTCCGACGGAACCTCGGTGCTGGTGCCTGCCGGCACCACCGCGCAGGCGCGCATGCTGCTCGCCGAGAAGGGCCTGCCGACGAGCGCCAATGCCGGCTACGAGCTGTTCGACAATGTCGGCTCGCTCGGCCTCACCTCCTTCATGCAGCAGATCACCCGTGTGCGCGCGCTGGAAGGCGAGATCGCGCGCACCATCCAATCGATCTCCGGCGTCAAGGCGGCGCGCGTCCATATCGTCATGTCCGAGCGCGCCAATTTCCGCCGCGACGAGCAGCAGCCTTCCGCTTCGGTGGTGATCCGCTACGCCGGCAACGATGCCGGGAAGAGCGCCATGTCGATCCGCCACCTGGTCGCCGCGGCGGTTCCGGGCCTCTCGGCCGACAAGGTCACGGTGCTCGATTCCAACGGCAATCTGCTGGCCGCCGGCGACGATCCTTCCAACACGAGCGCCGCGCGCACGCTGGGCGTCGAGCAGACGGTCGAGGCGCAGATCGGCGACAACATCCGCCGCGCGCTCACCCCCTATCTCGGCCCCGACAATTTCCGCGCCAGCGTCAAGGCCGACGTCAACACCGACAGCCGCCAGACCGAGGAGACGATCTTCGATCCGAACTCGCGCGTCGAACGTTCGGTGCAATCGGTGAAGACCAACGAGGCGAGCAATCAGAAGCAGGCCTCGACCCCGACCAGCGTCGAGCAGAACCTGCCCGAGACCCAGACGACCAGCACCGAGGGGCCGCAGTCCTCCTCGCAGAACGACCGCAAGGAAGAGATCACCAACTACGAGATCAACTCGAAGAAGATCGCCACCGTCTCCAACGGCTACACGGTCAACAAGATGTCGATCGCGGTCGTCGTCAACCAGGATAGGCTGAAGACCATCCTCGGCAAGGACGCAACGCCGGAGCAGATCGCCAAGCGCGTCGCCGATATCCAGAAGATGGTGGCCTCGGCGACCGGCTTCGACGACAAGCGCGGCGACGTCATCGACGTGTCGGCGGTCGAGTTCATCAACGGCCTCGACGGTGAGCCGATCGAACAGCCGGGCATCCTCGCCTCGATCGGCACCTATACCGGCACGCTGATCAATGCCGGCGCCTTCATCGTCGTCGTTTTCCTGGTGGCCTTCTTCGGCCTGAAGCCGATGGCCGCCGCGCTGACGGCGTCGGCAAAGCCCGCGGCTATCGCCGGCCCAAGCTTCGACGACGTGCAACGCTCGCTGCCGACGCCGGACGCGCCGGTCGCCGCGATCACCGCCGAGGCCCCGCCGC
>NZ_RZRX01000408.1:0-3550 GCF_003997405.1 Mesorhizobium sp. M2A.F.Ca.ET.042.01.1.1 | reverse complement strand
GGACGGCAATGTGTCGTTCGAAACCGGCAGTGCGCCGGCGCTGCCCTTCGAGGATGGCCGCTTCGACGCCGTGCTTCTGCAGCATGTGGCGATGAACATCGCCGATCGGCCGCTGCTCTATCGCGAGATCAGGCGCGTGTTGAAGCCGGGCGGAAAATTCGCCACCTTCGATGTCGTGCTGAATGGCGGCGATCCGCTCTATCCAGTGCCGTGGGCGAAGACGCCGGGCGAAAGCTTCCTGCTGACCGCCGAAGCGACTTACGAGGCGGTTGAAGCCGCCGGCTTCGGCACGCTGGTCCGCCGCGATGACACGGCTGTCGCCAAGGCCTGGTTCGCCGAACTCCGCGCCTCCGGTCCGCCGCCTTCGCTCAATCTCGGCGTCGTCATGGGCCAGGGTTTTGCCGAACTCACCACCAATCTCGGGCGCAATCTCATGCAGGGACGGTTGGGCGTTCTGACGGCAGTGTTCGAAGCCGTTCCTGTGAAGGCTTTATAGGAGGTGCGGATGTCACCGGCGATGATCCTGAACATCCAACTTGGGCTCGGCTACGTGCCATGGCTGCTTTGCTTCACCGCCTATATCTGGCCGAGGCTGAGGTCGATCGAACCGATAGAAGCGCAGCGCGCCATCGCAACGCTGCACAGCTTCCGCTTCTTCGGGCTGGTCTTCCTCATCCCAGGTGTGGTCGGCCCCGACCTTGCTCCTGGCTTCGCAAGCTTCGCCGCCTATGGCGACTTCGCCACCGGCCTGCTCGCCATGCTGGCGTTGCTCGCGGGGAAGCAGCCCGCGATCTTCTGGCCGCTCGTCGTCGCCTTCAATGTCGTAGGCATGGTCGACCTTGTCGGCGACTACTATCATGGTGTCCTGCTCGACCTTCCCGGCCATGCCGGCCAGTTGGGCGCGACTTACGCGATCCCGGTCATCTACGTGCCGCTGCTGATGATCACGCACGTCGCGGCCTTCTATCTGCTGGCGCGTTCGAGGCGCCATCACCCGGCAACGGCCTAATACATGGGATTTGCCATGTGCTTGGGCGCAGGCCATTCGCCCGTGATTTCGGGCTGCACCGGACGCTCGAGATAGGTCGACAGAACGACATAGCTGCGCGTCGAGGTGACGCCGGGCGTGTCGTAGAGACGGGCGAGCAGGCCTTCGAGCGCCCGCGTGTCCTCGGTGCGCACCTTGAGCAGCATGCAGGTGTCGCCGGCGACCGTGTGGATCTCCTCGACCTCCGGATATTTCGAGACCGCCATCAGCTCCGGCGTCTTGCCCCAGCCTCTGGTGTCGATATGCACGAAGGCGAGCAGCGGCTTCTTCACCGCCCTTGGATCGATGATCGCCGAGGTGGTGCGGATGGCGCCGCTGCGCTTCAGCCGCTTGACCCGCTCATGCGCCGCCGGCGGCGACAGGCCGACGCGCTCGCCCAGATCGGCGTAGCTGATGGTCGCGTCCTCGACGAGAACGCCTAATATTTTTCGGTCGATCGGGTCGACCTCGCGGGCCGGTTGCTTGTTCCGCTGAATGTCATCTGTTTCTGCGTCCATATGGAAATTCTCCATTGATACGGAATTTAATTCGGCCATTATGATGATATGTCGAACAGCAATCAATCAGCTTTTATAGCCGCGGCGCCGCGCGCGCCGATTCCGGCCGCCGCCTATCTGCTGACCGGCTGCATCGCCGTCATCGGCTCCAATTCGCTGGTTCTGGGACCGATCGCGCCTGCCGTAGCGGCATCCTTCGGCGCCAGTGTGCCGGCGGTGATGACGGCGGCTGCCGCCTTCGGCCTCGGCACATCGGGCAGCGCGCTCTTCCTTGCCCGATATATCGACCGCATCGGCGCGCGCCGCATGTTGCAGGGTGCGTTGCTGCTGCTGGCCCTGGCGCTGGTCGCCAGCGCGTTGGCGCCGACGGTGGCGGCGCTGGTGGCGGCCCAACTCGTCGCTGGCATTGCCGCCGGCATCGCCATGCCGGCGATCTACGCCAGTTCGGCCGCGATCGCGCCGCCCGGCCGCGAGAGCGGCACCATCGGTGTCGTGCTGACCGGCTGGACCCTCTCGATGGTCGCCGGCGTCTCGCTGTCTGCCGTGATTGCTGATCTCATCCATTGGCGGGCCGTCTTCGCGGCCGTGGCGTTGCTGGCGGCAGCGGCCGTCACTGGCCTGGCGATGAGCTCTCTGCACGACACCAGGAAAAGCGGTCCCGCGCCGTCGCCGCTCGGCGCGCTCGCCGTTCCCGGCATCCTGCCGCTGCTCATTGCCTGCGGCGCCTTCATGACCGCCTTTTATGGCGTCTATGGCTATCTCGGCGATCATTTCCATGAAGCTCTCGGCGAGCCGGTCAGCGCCAATGGCCTGGCCGCGGTCGCCTATGGCCTGGGCTTCGGCGCAGCCGCCTTGCTGGATGGCGTCATCGATCGGCTCGGGGCGCGCCGCGTCATGCCTTTCGCCTATCTGCTGGTCGCCGCCGTCTATGTCGCGATCGCCGTGGCGAGCGGCGGCTTCACCTTCCTGATTGCGACGATCGCCGTTTGGGGCCTTGCCAACCATTTCGGGCTGAACGTGCTGGTCATGCGCCTCACCGCGCTCGATCCGTCGCGGCGCGGCACCATTATGGGACTGAACAGCGCGGTCACCTATCTCGCCGTCACCGTCGGCACGGCAGGCTTCGGCCCGCTCTACACGAGCCTCGGCTTCGCCAACTGCGCCCTGATCGCCGCTGGATTGATGCTGGTGGCGGCGGGCGCGGCAGCATGGCGGTCGGCCACCCGGCAATAGGCTTGCATCTGCGTTCGCACCTTCGCTAAGGCTGGCTTGCGAACCGGAGTCGGAGCCGATGAAGACGACGCTCGAGATCACCGCCGAGCCCCTGCCGCGGGACCTTGCTTTCCTGGGCGAAAGTCTCACCGCTTTCAATGATGGCGACGTCGGCGCTTCAGACAGGAAGCCCCTCGTAGTCTTCGTGCGCGACGAGCATGATGCCATCGTTGCCGGCATATCCGGCTACACCGCCTGGGGCTGGCTTTACGTGCAGTGGCTGTGGGTCGACGAAAGGCTGCGCGGCCAACACATTGCCGCCGGCATGCTCGACGCCGCCGAGCAGGAGGCTGTCGCGCGCGGCTGCCACGGCGCCTGGATCGACACTTTCAATCCAATTGCCGAAAAGGTCTATCGGCGTCAGGGCTACCAGCCGTTCGGCGAATTGCCGGATTTCCCGATCGGCCGCCGCCGCGTTTTTCTGCAGAAGAGGCTGCCTTAGAGAGCAATTCCAGGAAAAGTGTGAAGCGGTTTTCCGTCCGGAATTGCGTCAAAACAAACTAGTTCCTCAACACAGTGATTTTGAAACATTGCAGGCTTGTCGGGCAAGGCTATCAACGTCCGCCAAGGTAGTCGGCGCAAACGCTGGCGATGAGCTGAAGGCTTCTGAACTTCGTCATTCCAGGGCGGAGCAAGGAGCGAAGCGACGCGCGCAGACCCTGGAATCCATGCCGTTACCTGGACCGAAGTGTGCAACGGTGCAGAATTCTGGACCGCCGCGGCGCTTTGAAGT
>NZ_RZRX01000407.1:0-3556 GCF_003997405.1 Mesorhizobium sp. M2A.F.Ca.ET.042.01.1.1 | reverse complement strand
GGTGGAGACAGGTTCGGGCTCGTCATCGGCGGAACTGCCCTTGCCGGGCGCGTTGAACGGCACCGTCAGCCGGACGCTGCCGGCGAATTGGGTGTTGTCGCGATTGTCGTTGCGCACCTCGCCGGTGAAGGTCAGCGACGTACCTTTGCCGATGACGTCGCCGAAGGTGTACTCGATCCCCGCCTTGACGCCGGTGGTCGCGTGGTCGTCGCCATCCGGATCGGCGAAATGATAGGCGCCGACATCGAAGCGCAGCGACTGGTTTTCCGGCAGGTCGATCGGCGCCTGGACGCCGACCTCGCCCTCGATGCCCCATGCGGCATAGGTGCGGTGGTCGATCGTCGAAATCTCTTCGAGCAGCTGATTGCCGACGAGCGACAGCGTCGAATCGGTGCCGTTCGAGCCGCGGTCTTTGCTGATCGGCAGGTAGACGTTGACATGCGCATCGTATTTCGAGGTGATCGCCTCGAGGCCGAGCGTGGTCGCGACGAACTGGTGGCTGGTGTCGTTCTGGATGTTGAGATAGGCGTAGCCGCCGATCATCAGATCTGGATTGACGATGCGGCGCACGCCCAGGCCGACATCCTGGCCGAAGCCATTGTCGAAATCATATTTGGAGCGGACGTCGAGGAAGAGGACCGATTCGAGGTTCTGCTTGATCGGCAGGAAACCTTCGAGCGCCGAATAGCCGCTGTTGGAGTTGGCGCCGATGATGGCGCGGACCTGTGGCTGCCACAGGCCGGCATCCTCGGCATGCGCGGTCATGCCCGACAAGGCGAGAGCGACGGTCGTCAGGGCGGAGGTGCGTAGCAAAATCCCTGAGCGACGGGATGCAGCCAATGCTCCCCCGCGCCACATTTGGCGCCCGGCGGTATTTCTCCGACGTTCAGTCAGCCCCGTGCGCGAGCGCATCTACCCGTCCCGGCTGCCGCCATGCTCTACCATTGGAGCGGCGGATACTTGCTGTACTACATGGTATTGCGCTGCGTTTAACGGTTGCGGTAGCGTATTATCACAGAAATTAGAGTCATGTTGCAGTTGAGCAACATCGGCTTTGCGTGCAGCGACTCGGACTCGACTAAGCCGACTATAAATTCAGAAAATTGATATAGGACGATTGGAGTATATTAGTTATGCTTAATGTACGGAGATGGCGTGGATACCTTCCGGCTGCCTTTTGCTCGCTTTTTCTGCTTACTGGCTTGGCCAGGGCGGAGAACGCAAAACCCGCCGAGACCAAACCGCCGGAGGCTAACCCGTGGGCGGTCAACTGCTCCTCGGGGTCGACCGGCACCGAGCTGCAGTGCCAGGTTTCGCAGAACCTCACCGAAGCCAAGACCGGCCAGCGCGTGCTGACGGTCACCGTGCGCCGCCAGCAGGGCGCCGCCGGCTTTGCCATGCTGCTTGCCCTCCCGCACGGCCTGTTTCTGCCTTCGGGGACCTCCTACCAGATCGACAGCGGCAAGAAGGCCACCGTCGCCATCCAGACAAGCGACCAGAACGGCGCCTATGCCGCCGTGCCGCTGGCGCCGGAATTGATCAAGGCGATGCGATCGGGGACGACGCTGAACATCGGCATGGAATCGGTGACGCGCAAACCGGTGACTATTCCGGTTTCGCTGAAAGGCTTCGGCGCAGCAATAGACAAGCTCGAAGCGACCAAGTAGGCGGCCGGAAATTGCCCGGCTGCGAGTTCGAAGCCGGCTGGGGCTATGCAGAAGACCTTCGCACCTCGCTGTCATCTGACAAAACTTGCGAACAGGCCAGCAACCTTGTCGCTCCGGAATTCGATCGCAGTCGCAGGGCAGATCGTTGGCGTCGGATGCAAAGGGTCGGCTCTAGTCGTGGCTATCTTGAAAGCCGACGTTCCGCATTCGGCCCAAAGCCGTCACCAGACCATTTCATAATCAGAGGCCGACTGGGGGTTCTCGTAAGTTTTCGTACCTTCTGCATTGCGGCCTCCGCTCGAATTGCGCGTGCACAACAAGGACGGTGGGTGTCTCGATCCGCAATGGTGCAAACGTCATCGCATTCCATTCTGAGGGATGGGTCGGTAGAGGGCTACCGCCATTATACCTTGCAACCGACTTTCGTCTGTTGACCGGATTTCGCAAGCAGGCTCGATAGGCTCAAAATCCTGTCCCGCAACCAATTTTATCATAAATCAATTACCGTCCCGGTCTGACCGGGGCGGTTTTTGCGCTTACAAGGACCGCCGCCTGGGGAGACCAGCCTGGCTTAGTCGAAGGCGGGCAAGGCTCTGAAATCCAGTGGTGTGATTAATTTGGCCCGGCTGCAATGTGGCCGGGCTACTCCGCTTGGCTGACTAGCTGAGCGACTGAGGTCCCAAATCGCCAAGCATAGGTCCAAGTAAGTTTGCTGGCTCAACATGGTTACCGTAACGTCAACACGGCGCATCCATTTCGGGTGCGCAGGGTGAAGGGGCGTGTTCATGAGGTTCGCTATTTCGATTGGCGCAGCTATCGTACTGGCCATGACTGGTGCTGCCGTTGCGAAAGAAAAGAAGGTGGCCGTAAAGCAGGGCGTGAGCCTGTGTTCCACAACCGCAAACGATAAGGTCGCCCCGAAACTTGATTGCAAGTCGACAGGGACCGTTCCGCAAGTATCGAATGGATCCCAAAATGCGCAGGAGCCGCGATTGGGGTACAGTTCCAGCCCATGGTTCGTTTTATCCGGCTTCTGAATAGCCGATCGGTTGCGCGACGTTTGCCGGCCCGGGCCACTAAGGCGGCCTGTTTTTTTGCTACGGGAGACGGGGAACGTGAAGTCGGGATCCTGGTTCTCATGTCAGGGCCTAGGCATTTCCCCAACAAATGGCCCCTTCGTCTCAGGTAACCGACTGCTTTGATCCCCAACCTGCCCGCAAAGGGCCACTACGCCCATTATCCCGGTCTCAGCAATCGGATTCTACCCGATAGCGGAGGAGGGTTTGGAGCTGGAACTCGCGCCATAGAGCGCAATAGGGTGAGCGGCACTTAAACCGGCATCGCGCAACAGCGCTTTATACCTTCGCTCAGGCTAGACGACGGGCGACAATGGCCTCGAGTGTGATCTGGTTAGTCTCGAGCATGCTCACCATGCTGCGTGACTTGAGGCTTGCTCCCTGTCCCTGCAACAGGTGCAGGCCGAGCGGCGGCGGGCCGCCAGCTGCTGATTGCGCCACCAATCTTTCCCGATGATGTTTGAGGGCACCTTCACGCCGATCTTCCTCGCGGATAATCTCAAAGCCCGCATTGTCGAGAAGATCGCGCATTTCTCCCGTGGTCACAAGAAAACTCGTCTCCTCCGTCTCGGCCCACGGTAGCGGAAACAACAGACCCTCTTTTGGCCCCTTCATCACGTCATAGATTGCAAACATCCCCCCCGGTTTCAGCACGCGCGCGATTTCAGCATACAGGCGCGGCCGGTCGGCGATATTCATCGCAACGTGAAACGTCACCGCGGCATCGAATGTGGCGTGCGGCCAAGGCAGGGCGAGAGCGCTGCCGACGTGGAGCTCAACCCTATCGGCAAGGCCAGTCCGCTGGGTCAGCAT
>NZ_RZRX01000406.1:0-3557 GCF_003997405.1 Mesorhizobium sp. M2A.F.Ca.ET.042.01.1.1 | reverse complement strand
GACCCAACCGCCGGCGCCTTCGCCGAGCCTCTTGCCGTGACGCTGCATGCCGTCGCCCAGGCGCCGGCGGTTGGGTCGGAGCCCGTCGCCAGAGGCACGGCGTTTTCGGCGCGGCAGACGAGATGTTCGGCAAAGCCGCCCTGCACATGCGGCATGCGCATCGCCGACCCCAGGAAGCGCATGTCGAGGCAATGGATTGGTTGCCCGGCGCGGCAGAAGGCGCAGACGCCGCAAGGGTTGGCGGGATTGACGGCGACCGCCGTGCCCACCGCCGGTCCGGAGACGCCGGCGCCCAGCGCCTCGACGCGGCCGGCGATCTCGTGGCCGAGGATCATCGGCTCCTTCATGCGGACAGTGCCGAAGCCGCCATGGCGGAAATAATGCAGGTCGGAGCCGCAGATGCCGCCGCGCGCAATACGCACCAGCACCTCGCCCGGACCGGGCTCCGGCGTCTCACGCTCCTCGACGTCGAGGTCGAGCGGCCGGCGCAGCACCACCGCGCGCATCGAGGATGTTGGCGACAAGCCGGCTCTCCGCTGTTTCCCCAACAGCTAACAGGAAAGTCGCGATGCCTTCAACTGAATTTATCTGACAAATCAGATGATAATGGACAGGTTCGGCTTGGTGAGGTAACACCGACGGTTGCAGACCAAATGGGCCGGGACAAATGGCAGGCAACCAGACGGCGTCGGTGACGGACGAGATAACCAACAGTCTCGGCCGCGAGATTCTCCGCGGGCTGTTTCCGCCCGGCTCGACCCTGATTGGCGAGGAGGAGATCTGCGCCCGCTTCGGCGCCAGCCGCAGCGCCGCCCGCGAAGCGGTGAAGATCCTGTGGGCCAAGGGCCTGCTGGTCACCCGCCCGCGGCGTGGCTCGCGCATCCGCCCGCTGAAGGACTGGAATTTCTTGGACCCCGCGGTGCTGGGCTGGCTGCGCGCCAGCGCGACACCGCGCCACTTCATCATCGAGCTTCTGGAAGTGCGCCTGGGTTTCGAATGCGAGGCCGCCGCTCTTGCCGCGAGCCGCAACAACCCCGACGAGATCGCCGCCATCCGCGAGGCCTTCGAGGCAATGCGCGCGGCCTCCTCCGGCCAGGGCGATCCGGTCTTGTCGGACGCCGCTTTCCATGAAGCGGTGCTTGCCGCCACCGGGAACCGCTTCTTCCTGCCGCTCTCGGCGCTGATCCACACGGCGCTGCAGTATAGCGTGCCGACCACCAACGCGCTGTTTGGTCATCCGGTGGGCGATCTCGACGCGCATGGCAAGGTCCTGAAGGCGATCGAGTCTGGCGACTCCGCAAGAGCCCGCAAGGCCATGCACGACATGCTGAGCGAAGTGCTCGCCCGCGTGCGCACGGCCGTTGAACTCACTGGTGCCGGCTGAATCGTCCTGGCCGGAACCTGCCTGTCGTCCCGGTCTGCTGTGTCTCGGCGGCAATGGATTGTCGCCGAAAACAGCGACGGTTCCGTTGCCGGCAAGGGCAGGAGCCGGCTGCGCCTTCTGGCCGAAAGGCGGGCCTGTCACAACGCGGTCATTTCCGCGCCCAATCATTCAAGGCCGATTCGGGATTGGTGCGGCCGGTATGACTGAGAGGACAAAGCCCAGCTATGACGGCGCGATTCTGAGCTTCCAGCAGAAGCGTGGACAGGAATCCTGCGCCTTCGTCCTGCCCTTCCTGAGACCCGACATGCGGTTGCTGGATATCGGCTGCGGACCCGGTACCGTCACCGCAACACTCACCGCTCATGTCGGCGAGGCGGTCGGCGTCGACATACAGCCCCGTTCCATCGCGGCGGCGAAGGAATCGGCGGTGGAAGCCGGCATCGGCAACCTGTCGTTCCTCGAAGCCGACATGATCGCCTTGCCGTTCGATGACCTGGCCTTCGATGCCGTCTTCTTTCACGCCGTGCTCTACCATCAGGACGCGACGACATTGGCCAGGACACTTGCCGAAGCAAGACGGGTTCTGCGCCCGGGAGGTCTTGTCGCCACCCGCGATGCCGATGTCGGCGGCAACATTCTTGATCCCGATCTGCCGGGCTTGCGGCTCGCGCTCGATCTCTGGCAGCGCTGGTATGAGCATGGCGAGCCCGACGCCCTGCATTTCGGCCGCCGTCAGGGCGCGGTCTTCAGGACGCATGGTTTCGAGCCGATCTGGACCGGCGCGAGCTACGTCAACCACAGCGCCGACGCCGAGACACGCCGGGAGACGGTCGACGATGCCAGGCGTAGTCTCAATTCCCTCGGCCCAAAGCTCATCGAAAAAGGGCAGGCGACAGAGGCCGAGCTCGAGGAAGCGCTCATGTCCTGGGGTGTGTGGGAAAATGATCCGGATGCCGTTTACCTGCGCTGCCGATGCGAGTGCGTCGCCAGGAAGCCGGATGCCGCTTAATGCATGTCGCCCAAAAGTGCGCAGCGGTTTTGGGAGAACGTCATGCATCAAAACAAAGACTGAAAGCGCGTCGCGCGAATCCGTTTCGACGCGACGCGCTTTTAAAGCCTGACCGGCGTGGACGGAAGCTGTTACGCGGCATTAATTCCGGACTGCTACTTTAAGCTGCGTCCAACCGGAAGAAGCTCGGCCATGAGCCAGCGCGCGTTCATCACTCTGCTCGTCCTCCTGGCGGTGCTGGTCGCGCTGTCGGCGACGTCCTTTCCAGGCGCGATGATCGGCTTTCTGTTCGGCATCGCCATTGCCTTCTTTGTCGCCGGACCGGTGATGCTGATCGGCAAGGTGCTCGAGAATGCCGGCATTCCGATATCCGGTGGGGCGGTCTTGTGGATGCTGGCCGGGTTTTATGCGCTGCTCATTCTCTTCGCGGCATTCCAGACCTGGCGCCGGCTCCAGCGTCAGGAGACCGGGCAGGCGCGATCCGCGGGGCTGCGGCTGGCGCTGCTCGTCGCGCTTCCCGCGATGGCATGGCTGTCAGTGAACGCGATGCAGGAAGCCTGGCCGTGAGGCCGCCAATATGCGGCAACCTCACGAATAAAGCTCGATTCAGCGCTTCGGCCCAAAGCCCGGATAGGGGTTGAGCGGCACGATCGCCGTGATGTCCATCATGCCGGCCTCGATCAGCGGCAGCGTGGCGAGATGGCCGCGCACTTCCTTCTCGTCGGCCGCTTCGAACATCATGCCGCTGCCGGGAATGTCGCCACGGTTCCAGATCTGGCGCACGGCGCCTTGCACGTAAAGCGTCTTGCGCTGCTCGGACTCCGGCGGCAGCAGCGGCGCGAAGTCGGCGTCGCTGAATTTCTGGGTGTTGCGGGTGAGCAGGGCAAAGAACTGCATGGCGGTCTCCTTTTGTGGCTGGTTGATGCCGGGAGACATCGCGCCAGCTGTCCAGACTGTCCAAGACTGATTAGGATAAAGTTCAGACCTTGGAGGACTTGGAAATTGGAGGCCAAAATGCTCGATCTGCGCCAGATCAGATATTTCGTCGCCGTCGCCGAGGCCGGGAATGTCGGCCGCGCCGCCGAGCAGTTGCACATTTCGCAATCGCCCTTGAGCCGTCAGATCATGCAGCTCGAGGAGCAGCTCGGCGTCACGCTCTTCGAG
>NZ_RZRX01000405.1:0-3563 GCF_003997405.1 Mesorhizobium sp. M2A.F.Ca.ET.042.01.1.1 | reverse complement strand
TTCTCATTGGGCCCGAGCGTGAACACGTCATGGCCCTTGCTTTCGAGAATTGCCTTAACCGTCATGGCGTCCTCCACTGCCTTTGACGCCGGCTCCCCGCCCCGACCGGCTTTTCAGCCCCTGCGCCCCTAGGAAGACACCGGGTGCTTAGCAAACATGGTGCGCCGTGATTCGTTGCTTTTCAAGTGCGCCTAAGGACTAGGCTGCAGCCAGCGGGCGATCGAAGAAACGCAATCCGAAGAAGCCAGCGATGAAGCCGCCAATATGGGCTTCCCAGGCGATCTGGCCATCGACGCCCGGCGCGAAGCCGAGCAGGCCGGTGGCCAGATTGATCACCATCCAGACGCCAAGAAAGGTCATGACGCCACGCAAGCGCAACACGGCCGCAATCGGCAGCGGCTCGCCGGCGAAGGCCGCCCTGCCGGATGACCGGTCGATGCGGAAGCCATAGCGCGCGGCCGCGCCCATCATGCCGGAAATCGCGCCCGATGCGCCGACGAGCGGCACCTCGCCGTAGGGATGCAGCGCCCAGAACAGAACAACCGAAGCCAGCCCGGTCACCGCGTAGAATATGGCGAAACGCAGCGCCCCGAGACGATTGGCGAGCGGCGAGCCGAAGGCCGCGAGCCAGATCATGTTGATGGCGATGTGGGCAAAGCCACCATGCATGAACGCATAGGTGAATGGACGCGTGAACAAGAACCAGTCGAAGCCATATTTGCCGGTGTAGAGCACCGGAATGAAGGCTCCGTCGTAGAGCAGTACCATGTTCTGCGCATCGTCCAGGACATATTGCTGCAACAAAAAGACGGCCGCGCAAATGCCGATCACGGCCAATACCACCGGCGGCAGGTTGAACACCGGTTCGCGGCGCCTTGGCTCTGGAGCCTCGTCCGGCAGCGGTTCGTTCTCAGTGGGGCTTACAGGCTCGCTCATGCACCCTTGCAGTCCGGGACTCGGGGGGTCGACGAGCATGTAGATCACGCCCTTTCGAATCACAAATGGCTATTCGCCACAGGACGCGTGCGGGGGAAGGCGCGAATCAGAATGGGAACGAATCAAAAAGAAGGCCGTCCAGGTGTCCCCCTGAACGGCCGGTCGAGTCCCCTGCTCCCCGTAAACTCGTGACTGAAGTGCTGCCGATCGCTGCTGAAACAACCGTTTTGGAGTGACTTTTGTGTGCCACGGGCCTCGGCAGCGCGCAATGTAAACCATTCGTTAACCTTAACGACTCCGAGGCGTGAACAAACGTTAACGATACTGGCACGCATCCTGCTCCGCACCGCATGAAGGTCATCGGAGGGCGCCCTGTCTGTTCGCCGATGGGACATCAAAAGACAGATTGTGCGGAGCGGAATGGAAATGAAAGAAAAAGGATCGATCGCGCTGTTCCAATATTGGAACCAGCTGCGTGATGGCCGCCTCGCCCCGAAGCGATCGGAAGTGGAGCCGGCCGACATCAAGTCGCTTCTGGCCGACACCTTCATCCTCGAGCGCGATACCCGCGGCGAAGCGGTGTTCCGGCTGGCCGGCACGAGGCTCTGCGCCTATTACGGACGCGAGCTCAAGGGCTTCTCTTTCCCTTCGTTGTGGCGCGAGAAGGACCAGCGGCTGGTGTCGCGGTTGATGCAGGGCGTCTTCGACCAGAAATCGGTGCTGTTCATGACTTACGAGGGATTCAGCCGCAACGGCCGCTCTAACAAGTTCGAGCTCCTGGCGCTGCCGTTGGACGGGGGCCACGAGAACCCGCGCTGCCTCGGCATCATCAGCACCGCCGAAAAGCCCTTCTGGCTTGGCGCCGACCCGCTCGCCGACGCGCTCATCGAAACGATCCGGGTGATAGATCCCGACAAGGAACCGATGTTCCTGAAGAACCGGCCGGCGATCGAGGTTCCCTCGCTCGTTCCGTCCGAATTCGATCCGCCGGAAACCATTTCGGCGCTCGGCCGTGTGCGCCGGATCCGCCACCTCGTCGTCCTCGACGGCGGACGTCACGAATGAGCCCGGCCGCGCGGGATTTTCCCCTCGCGCGGTTAATTTTTCCACGTCGCGCGAGTCTCATGGCCAGGGCTTTCGCGGCCGATTTTTCCCGTTTGTTAACCTGCTTCGCTGTAGTTTTTCGGGCGAAATTCCACGCATCGTCGCGCGGAATGCCAATGGGGTGTAGGCAGTCATGAGGTCAGCGGCGGTAGAATTTGCACCGTCACGAGCTGAGCGGCGCAATTTTCAGCGTGTCCGGGTCAAGATTTACGGGCGCTTCATGCTGGAAGACCGCACCGAGCATCCATGCCAGGTGATCGATATGTCACCGGGCAATGTCGCGCTGCGCACCGACCGCATCGGCATGCCAGGCGAGAAGGTCATCGCCTATATCGACCATATCGGCCGCGTCGAGGGCATCGTGACGCGCACGTCGCCGGACGGTTTCGCCATGACTGTCATTGCCTCCGATCGCAAGAAGGACAAGCTTGCCGCGCAGCTCACTTGGCTTGCCAACAAGCATGAGCTGGACCTGCCCGAGGACCGTCGCCACGAGCGCGTGGCGCCGCGCAATCCGATGAGCGTCCTGCAGCTCACCGACGGGCGCCAGTATCAGTGCCGCATCATCGACCTGTCGCTCTCGGGCGCAGCGATCGAGATCGACGTCAAGCCGGCGATCGGCATCCAGGTCATGCTTGGAACCATGCGCGGCCAGGTGGTGCGCCATTTCGAGGACGGGGTAGCCATCGAATTCGCCGTCATTCAGCGGCCGGAAACGCTCGACCAGGAATTCAACGCGCCGCGGTCCTGACGCAAGCCACCGCAAAGCGAAAACGAACCGGCCCTCGGCGGCTGGTTTTTTGTTGCCCGGTTTTCACCCGAAATAGGCCACCCGGCACCTACCAAATCTTCACAAATCTGAACAATCCAGGCCCACGGTAGTTCAAATTTTATGCTTATTCTACTGGCGTTTTACTCAATGTCTACTTCGGGTTTTTGCGTCAAATAAATCCCAACGTGGCACAGTCTCCTCAAACGGGGAGACTACAAGAATGAAAATGACGAGGGGCAAGCTGTTGCTCTTGGCAATGGCGATGCAGCTTTCCGCCTGGGGCACGGCAAGCGCAGGACCGGTTTTCATGCATACGGGTGGCCGCACCACCCAGCCGGTCGGTCACTATGATTTCTGTCAGCGCATTCCGGTCGAATGCAACGAGCGGACACCGAAGGGACCGCCGGTCGAGCTGACGCGCAAGCTGTGGGCGACGATCATCAACATCAACAATTCGGTCAACGCCCGCGTCAAGCCGCGCACCGACATGGAAATCTACGGTGTCGAGGAATACTGGGCCTATCCCGACAATGACGTTGGCGATTGCGAGGACTACGCGCTGGAGAAGCGTCGCGAGCTGATGGCCGCAGGTGTCCCGGCCGGCAATCTGTTGATGACGGTGGTGCGCCAGCCGAATGGCGACGGCCATGCCGTGCTCACCGTGCGCACCAGCCTCGGCGAGTTCATCCTCGACAATCTCGAGCCGAAAGTGCTCGCCTGGAACGATACGGTCTACACCTATCTCAAGCGC
>NZ_RZRX01000404.1:0-3571 GCF_003997405.1 Mesorhizobium sp. M2A.F.Ca.ET.042.01.1.1 | reverse complement strand
GCTCGGCTTCCGTTTTCTGCGCATGGCCGGTCTCGACCCGGAGCTGCGTTTCGGCGTCGATGCCAAATCGATGCACGAGCCCCGCCTGTCGGCGCATTGCTGGGTCTGCCTCGACGGCAAGCCGGTGGTCAGCGACAGTCAGCCAGGCATGGTGGAGATCTACCGCCATCCGCCCAGCGTGAAGGCGTCCGCTGCTTGAGCGACCGGACAACGACTTTCTTCTACGACCTCAAAGGGCAGGTCATAAGCGTCACCGCCGCCCGCGCCGACCTCTGGCCGAGCTTCGACCTGATGCTCGGCGCGCTGCGTGTGAGCGAGGCTGCCCGGCCCGGCTTTCGTGTCGATATCATCGAAACGCTTGATCTGCAGGAAAACCCTGAAGGGAAATTGGCTTTCGATGGCGAAGTGCCCTTCGATGGCCATTGCCGGATGATCGACGGCGGAGACGTCTTCCACCTCGTCTTTCCAGGTCAGCAGACGCTGTCGATCCTCGACAAGGAAAGCTGCGCCGAAATCCGCGTTCACCCGGACAGCAAGATCAAATGGACGCTGCTGATGATGGTGCTGGATGCCGCGCTCGATGCCGGAGGTCAGCACATGCTGCACACGGCCGGCCTGACGCTGCCGGGCAGCGAAGCGCTTGTGCTGATCCATGCGCCGAGCGGCACCGGCAAGTCGACGACGTCGCTGGCGCTCGCCTCGCAGGGCTTCGGCCTCTGTTCCGACGACGTCATGATCCTCAGGGCGACACAGGACGGCGCAACGGCCTGGGGCATGCCGCGTAAAGTGAAGATCCATCGCAACACCGCGGCGATGCTGCCTTTCGTGTCGCCCTACCTTGACGAGACATGGGATGCTGAGGGCGAGCAGGCCGTGTCGCTTGATCGCCTTGGCGAGATCATGCGTGTCGAGGATGTGCGCGCCAGGCCGATCGCGGCTCTTCTTCATCTTGCCCGCTCGGCCGATGACAAGACAAGGCTGGTGCCCACGGCCAGGACCGATGCCATGGTGGCTTTGGCCGCCGACAATGTGAGGACCGGCATGACCGGCCTTTTGCCGCTGCAGAAAAGGCGAATGGCGACGATCGCAATATTGGTCAAGACGGTGCCGACCTTCACGCTGGAAGTGGGCGCGAGGCCGGTCGAAGCGGCGCAGCTGATCCGCGCCGCTCTGGGTCAAGCCGGATAGGGCCGTCCCCGCGCCAGCCTCTGCACCCAGCGGAAGGCGTCGCGGCTGAGGCGCGAGCGCAGCTTTTCGCGCGAGTTGACACGCAGCAGCATGTTGCCGGTGATCAGCCATTTCGCCAGCCTTATCGAGAGGTCCGGCTTGATGCGGTCGGCAAGCTCGATCGCGCGCGGCGCGCCGAACAGACGTCCGGTGACGTTGAGGACCGTCGCCAGCTCAAGCCCTATGCCGGTCATGCGGGCCGCCTCCAGCAGGCGCGCTTCATCTTCCGGCGATCTCAGCGCCCGCACGCCTTGCAGCACGTCGACACATAGCTGCAGCCGGTGGAATTTGTGGCCGCCGGCGGCATGGACGATGGCGATGGTCAGAAGTGCGGCCGGCGTATCGGTTTCGGCGCCGTCGATCGCCTGCAGCTCGCGGAAGCCGAGCGACAGGCGCCGGCGCATGCCGGTGTCGTGCACCAGGTTGCCGTGCAATTCGATCAGCAGGCTGGAATTCTCTTTCTCAAGCCATTTGAACTCCTGCAGTTGGTGCGACTCCACCTCGCCGCTGCCGAGCCTGAAGCCGCATTCGGCGATCGTCCTGTTGGCATCCTCGATGCCAGCGGGGTCGACGAGAATGTCGATATCGGTGAACGGCCGGTCGGCAGGCTGGTGGTAGAGCCTGCGCGCGAACACCGGCCCCTTCACGATTCGGGCCGGAACGCCTTTCGCCGCCAGCGCCTTCATGATGCGCTCGCCATGATATTGCAGCAGCATCGACTGCCCGGTCGCCATCGTCATCTGGTCGCGCAACTCGGCAAGCTTTTGCCGCAGACCCGCGTCTTTCGGCAGATTGGCGTCGCCGCGTTCCCTGAACTTGCGCAGCACGATCGGCAGCACGCCGTGGAACTCCGCATTGGCGAGCAGCGCCAGCAGGTCGCCTGCGGAAACGTCCTTGTCCCAATCGGCGGGCGCCCCGGGGTCGGCAAGGCTGATCAGCAGTTTTTCCTGGGCAGGCGAAAGCTCGGGCAGCATCGTTCAGGCACCAGCGGCAAGGTTCCGCGCATGCTTGCCAGAAAAGTACCCGTGAAGCCAGCGACGGCCAGAGCGGTTACCGTTTCAGAGAAACGCAGAACCGCTCTATCTCGTTGTTTTGGCGCAATCCCGGACGGAAAACCGCTTCACCCTTTTCCTGGAAATTGCGCTACATCCCCCAGCGCAGCGCAGCCGTGTGCACCGGAGCATCCCACAGCGCCGCCATGTCACCGTCGAGCATGGTCAGCGTGATCGAGCATCCTGCCATGTCGAGCGAGGTCACATAGGATCCGACGAGTGAGCGGACCACCGTCACGCCCCGTTTCTCCAAGATTCTGCGGGCGCTGTTGTACATCAGGTAGAGCTCCATCGAGGGCGTGCCGCCGAAGCCGTTGACGAACAGCAGCGCCGGCCCCGTGGCGCGGTCGCCGAAATCGCCGGCGATCGCCGCGCAGACCTCCTCGGCGATGGCGTCGGCGCTCTTCAGCGCGTCGCGCCGCCGGCCGGGCTCGCCATGGATGCCGACACCGAATTCCATCTCGCCGTCGCCGATCTCGAAGGTCGGCTTGCCGGCGGCGGGCACCGTGCCGCTGGTCAGCGCCACGCCCATCGAGCGCGTCGCGGCGTTGACGCGGTCGCCCAGCGCCTTGAGCGCAGGCAGCGCCATGCCCTGCTCAGCCGCGGCGCCGACGATCTTTTCCACCACCAGCGTACCGGCCACGCCGCGCCGTCCGGTCGTGTAGGACGAGTTTTCGACCGCGACGTCGTCATTGGTCACGACCTGCAGCACGCCGTCCGCCATCTCGGCCGCCATGTCGAAATTCATCACATCGCCTTCGTAATTCTTGACGATGAACAGACAGCCGGCACCGGTGTCGACGGCCTCAACGGCCGCGAGCATCTGGTCCGGCGTCGGCGAGGTGAAGACCTGGCCGGGACAGGCGGCGTCCAGCATGCCATGGCCGACCAGCCCGCCATGCAGCGGCTCATGGCCCGAGCCGCCGCCGGAGATCAGCGCCACCTTGCCGGGCTTCAGCTCCTTGCGGCGGATGAATTTGTGGTCGTCGCCAAGCACGAGGATATCGGCATGAGCCGCCGCGAAGCCGTCGAGGCTTTCGGTCAGCACCGTGTCCACCGTGTTCATAAATTTCTTCATGGCGTCCTCCCAAACAGCCCGGCAACAAAGGTCAGCCGCTGCCCTTGCCGGCGATGCTGGTTATTTTCTGGATGAAGTCGTTGATTGCCCGGTCGAGCGCCGCGTTCTGCTTGTCGTCGCCGAAATCCGGCACGATCAGCGAGACATGGCGTGTCTTGCGCGGTCCGGACGCCGTGGGCGCCTTGCCGGGATGCGCCTGGTGATAGGCGAGCAT
>NZ_RZRX01000403.1:0-3578 GCF_003997405.1 Mesorhizobium sp. M2A.F.Ca.ET.042.01.1.1 | reverse complement strand
AGCGCTGGACAGCGGCCATATCGCCGGCGCCTGGCTCGACGTTTTCCTCCAGGAGCCGCTGCCGGCCGATCATTGGGCCTGGGCGCATGAAAGCGTGCGCATCACACCCCATTGCGGCGGCCTGCCAACGCCCGAGGGGACCGCGGCCGCGATCGCGGAGGCGATCAAAGCTCTTGACGATCCACGATATCCGCTGGTTTCCGGCAAACCGCTTCTTGACTCCCAAAACTCCTGAATGCCAGTATACAGATATGCTGAAGCTGAACGCACCAGTCCTGACCGAGCAGAACGAGCGACGGAACACGATATCGGCCAAGGCCTATCAGGAACTGCGCGAGGCGATCATCACCGCGCGCGTCCTGCCCGGCGCGAGCCTTGCCGAGACTGACGTCGCTCAGGCGATGGGCATCAGCCGCACACCGGTGCGCGAGGCCTTCACCCGGCTCTTCGACGAGGGGTTGATCGAGATTTCGCCGCAGACCGGCACCCGCGTCTCGCTTATCGACATGACCCGGGTCCGCGAGGCCGTGTTCATCCGCTCGACCCTGGAAAGCGCGGTCATCGCCAACAGCGGCGTCCATCCGGATCCCGGCACGCTCGACGAAATCGAGCTGTCGTTGCGGGCACAGGAACGGCTGGTCGACAGCGACGACATGGGCGCCCTGCATCGCGCCGACATGGCCTTCCACTCGGGCCTGACGGCTGCCTTCGCGCATCCCCGCGCCTGGGCTGCCTGCCAGCATATATCGGCGGACATGATGCGCGTTCAGTTCCTGATCGGCATGAAGCCGGATCACATCCGCTCGATCATCGCGGAGCATCGCGCGATCCTCGATGAAGTCCGTGCCGGCAAGACTGGCGAGGCCGCGCGCCTCATGGCCGCGCACATTCGCAATGTCGACTTCGACCAGGCCACCCTCAAGCGCGAGCATCAGGAGTTCTTCCGTGCGGGAGACGTCCTGTGATCGCTCCCGTCCCTGCCCTCGCCTTGTCAGGTCCGGAGCCGGCGGCCTCTTTTTTTTCGGCGGTCTACGAAACCGGTTTACCAACCAAGTTCAACATCATCCTGCCGGGAGCGTTGAAGCGTTTGTCGGATCGATTGAAGATCACCATCCGGGATGTCGCGCGGGCGGCGGGCGTCTCGGTAACTTCCGTGTCGCGCCATCTCAACGGCCGCATCAGCCTGCCCGACTCGACGGCGCTGAAGATCGAGCAGGCGGCTGCCCATCTCGGTTATCGTCCCAACGCCATTGCCCGGCGGCTGACGCGCGGCAGCAGCGAGACGCTCGGCTTGATAACCTCGGACATCGCCTATCCGCTGTTTGCCGCCATCGCCTCCGCATCCGAAGCGGAGGCGGCGCGGCACGGCTACAACCTGCTGATGCTCAACAGCCGCAACCTGGTGGATCATGAGCTCGCCTTCCTGGCGCGTATCGAGGACCATCAGGTGGACGGCATCCTGCTTCTCACCAACCATTCGGACGACGGCCGGCTGGTCAAATGCATCAACCGGACGGGCGGCGTGGTCCTGCTCGACGAGGATGTGCCGGGCGCCCGGGCGCCGCGCCTGTTTGCCAGGAACGCCGACGGCGCCCGCATGGCGACCAGCCACCTGATCGAGAAGGGCCATCGCCGCATCGGCGCGATCGCCGGCCCGCATGGCCTGCTCAGCACGACCGAGCGGCTGTCTGGCTATGCCGAGGCGCTGGAAGCGGCGGGCATGGCGGTCGACAACCGGCTGGTGGTCCATTGCGACTATGATGAAAACCAGGCTGTCGGCGCTTTCAAGGAGCTGTTCGAGCAGCCGGATCCGCCGACCGCCGTCTTCACCTGCGGCGACATGCTGGCGCTTGGCGCCATGCGCGCGGCGCGCGGCATGGGCCTGCGCATTCCCGAGGATGTCTCGCTCATCGGCTTCGACGACATCAGCAATGCCGACCTTCTTTCGCCGGCGCTGACGACGGTGCGGCAGTCTCCGGCCGAATTCGGCCGGCGCGGCGTCGCCATGCTGCTGGACCTCATCACAGGCAGAAAAACAGAAGCGGTCACCGAACGCATCGGCGTCGAGCTCGTCGTCCGTGCATCGGTCGCGCCGCCATCAGGCCGCCGGCTATGGCGGTCTGCAAGCAATACCGGTTCCGAGCCGCCAACCGGCGGCTTGGCGCCGGCCCGGGAGGAAGTCACCGAAAACTAGGACTCCAGACGGACATAAAAAGGGGAACAGCCATGTCCAGCAACCGCTTTGGTCAAGACGCAGCGTTAATAGCAATCGAGAAGTTCAAATCCGGTCGGATCGACCGTCGCTCCTTCCTTACCGCCATGGCCGGCCTCGGCCTCGCTGTCGCGATGCGGCCCGGCGCGGCATCGGCGGAAGCCAATGAGATCGTCGTCTGCAATTGGGGCGGCGCCGCGCTCGACGCCTTCCAGAAGGCCTATGGCGAGCCCTTCACCAAGAAGTTGAGCATACCGGTCGTGATCGATGGCGCCGGCCCGGAGACGGGAGCGATCCGCGCAATGGTCGATTCCAAGAATGTGACCTGGGACGCCACCGACGGCGGCATGACCGACGCGCTCGTGCTCGGCAAGGGTGGCTATGTCGAACCGATCGACTACTCGATCGTCGACAAGAGCCTGGTCGGCGACGGCCTCGCCGCCGAATTCGGCATCTGCAACTACACCTATTCCAACGTGCTCGCCTACGATTCCAAGAAGCTCTCGACCGCGCCTTCCAGCTGGGCCGACTTCTTCGATCTCGAGAAATTCCCCGGCAAGCGCACGATGTGCAAATGGATCCAGGGCCAGCTCGAGGCGGTCCTGCTCGCAGACGGCGTCAAGCCCGAGGATATCTATCCGCTCGACGTCGACCGCGCCTTCAAGAAGCTGGAGCCGCTTCTGCCGAACCTGATCTTCTGGGAGTCGGGCGCGCAGAGCCAGCAGCTCTTCCGTGACGGCGAGGTGGTGATGGGCAACATCTGGCACACCCGCGCCAACCTGCTGCGCAAGGAGAACCCCCAGTTCACCTGGACCTGGAACAACAACCTGATGTTTGCCAGCGCATGGTCCGTGCCGAAGGGCAACCCCGCCGGCAAGAAGGTGTTCGACTTCATCAACTCGTCGATGGAGCCGGAAGGCCAGATCACCCTGCTGCGCATCATGGGGAACGGCCCGTCTAATCCCAAAGCGCTAGCTCTCATGACCGAGGAAGACAAGGCGGTCTATTCGCTGGCGCCTGAGAACGCCAAGACAGGCTTGAAGATCTCGGCCGCGTATTACGCCGACAACGAAGCCGCGCTGCAGAACAAGTTCCTCGATTTCATCTCTCGCTGATCAGGGACGGCCACCGGCTTCCAGGCCGGTGGCCGGATAGCCGCCATGTCGTCTTTCCAGCGTTGGGCCTTCGGCCTGACGGTGCCGGCCGCGCTATTGACGATCTGTCTCTACGTGGTCCCCATCCTTCAGGTGCTGGCGCTCTCATTCACCGAGCCGACCTTCGGCTTCGGCAATTATGTCGAGATGTTCGGCAGCGCCGCGATCGGGCGGGTGGTGCGCACCACGATCATCGTCTCGGCGGTGACGAC
>NZ_RZRX01000402.1:0-3611 GCF_003997405.1 Mesorhizobium sp. M2A.F.Ca.ET.042.01.1.1 | reverse complement strand
ATATGATACCGCTCACAGATCGCTCGCTTGGGAGACCGCACCTCTGGGCACATGCATTAATACGCGTCGACCGATTGCCGCTGCGCTTCCATCTCCACCATCTGGATGCCCATCTCGACAAAGGCGGAAAGCACGGCGAAGCGGTCGGCGGTCGAGACGCGCGCCAGCCCCGCCAGGATACCGGCGTTGACGGCGTGGGCAGCGGGGAATCCGGTCGACAGCATATCGAAGGCCGGGTCGCGCCATGCCGCCGACAAGGCGATCCATGCAGCCGGCGTCGCCGGCGACGGATCGATAGCGCTGCTGAGCGCCGCCCGATGGCGAGGATTGCCGGGCTCGCCCACCCAGTCGCTGACGAGAGCCAGCAATTCGAAATCCCTTTCGGCAAGCAGCTCGGCGAGATGGCTGAGGCACTCATGCCCCCACCAGACCGCGGCGCGCTCGGGCAGGAGATAGGCGCAGAACGTCACGGCTTCCTCCGGCACGCGTCCGGCGAGCAGCGCGCGGCAGAATTCCAGCGGGGGTTGGGCGGCGGCCGGCGACTTCATGTCCCGGGCGATCGCTGGACAGGCAAGAAACAGATCCCTTGCCGTTCTGTATCCGAGTTCATTGGCCATCGCTGCCACACCCCGAGCATCGGCACAAACAGCACTGAAACCCGCGGCCAAGCGCCGGTCAAGCCTCACCTTATCAGGCGGCGGCCATCGGCAACGTGCGCTTGTTCACAGACAATCGTTTCGAGATTTGATATAGTCCGCGCCAGCGAAAACCCGCTCGAAACAGGTGAAAACAGGAGGGACGGTCATGCGGTGGGGCAGCTCAGCCTTGGCATTGGCGGTCGTGCTTTTTTCAACGCACGTTTACGCCGATCCGCTTCAGAAATCGGAAGACATCGTGAAATTCTTCGCCGGCCAGGGCAATCTCGGCGCCTCACGCGGCATCTGCGTCGGCACCGAGGAAGAGTGCAAGAGCAAGGCCGAGAAGAACCAGGCGCCGCCCCAGAAGGCCGGCCTCGACATGATGATCAACTTCGCCCTGGATTCGGCCCAGCTCGACCAGACCGCGCGCACGGAGCTGGACGAGTTCGCCAAGGCGCTGAAGGACAATAGGCTGAGCACGTTCAGCTTCGTCGTCGAGGGTCACACCGACGCGACCGGCACGGACAGCTACAACCAGGGCCTGTCGCAGCGGAGGGCGCAATCGGTGGCCGCCTTCCTCGAAGCCAACGGCGTTGAATCGGCGCGGCTCGAAGCGATCGGTCTCGGCAAGTCGCATCCGCGCGTCGCCAATCCATACGATCCGGTCAACCGCCGCGTGGAAATGCGCATCAGGACGGAATAGACGGGCCGCAGGCAAGCCGACTCGTCAACAGCGAAACAGGTCAAAGGGGGCTCGGTCAGAACGCCGGCTCCCCTTTTGTTGCTGTCTGTTTCGACGCAATTCCAGGCGGAAAACCGCTTCACACTTTTCCTGGAATTGCTCGACGATCAATTCTTGATCGCGTTGCCGATCACAACGCCGCTGCCGAAGATCAGCGCCTTGGTCAGGAAGTCGTTGTTTTCTCTCGGCGGCGGCGCGTCCTCGCGAACCACTGTGTCGCTGTTGCGGCGGCGCTGAACGACCTGCGTCTGTTTCCGGCGCGGCTTTTGCTGCGCCGTCGGGTCCAGCGTGCGGGTCTTCTGCGCGACCTGATTCCTGGTCGGCGCGGTGCGCGCCTGGTCGGCGGCGTTCCTGGCGCGCACGGCATCCATCATCGGGTCGGTCTGGATCACCAGCAGAGCCAGCTGTTCGCGCGTCAGATAGGTGGTTGAGGGCAGGCCGTTCTTGCCTTGCCAGACGCCGATCGCCTGGCGCGTCCTCGGACCGATATTGCCGTCGACCTGGCCGAGCTCGTTGCCCAGCGCTTCGATACGCAGTTGCAGGTCGATGCGGCCGTTGCGGTCGAGCCCGATGGCGCTTTCCGTCAGCTCGGTGCCTTGCGTCTTTCTCATGTCGTCGGTGATGCCGACAGAGGTGCGGACGGCTGAGCCTGGATTGGCACTGGCATCGTCCGCGCCAAGCGCCGCCACCTGCTTGCCCGCCGCCGGATCCTTCAGCTGGTCGATGTTGAGCTTCGCCACCGTGGCGAAACGGCCGTTCGGGAACTGGTCGAGATAGGCCTCGTAATAGGGGATGGCGTTCTTCTTCGAAGCCTCGTCCCAAAGCCGCTGCTCGACTTCCCAGGACGGCGGCTCGCTGGCCACGGAGGCAGGGGTTGCCGTCGCCTTGGCCGCGTCGGTCGCCGGCGTCGCGGCGGGCGAGGCTGTTTCTGCCACGGGCTTGCCGAGGAACACTTCTCGTCCGAGCGAGGCATTGTGCCATGGCCGCTGCCGGCCTTGCGTGGCTTCCGTCACCTCGCCGCGCACCCGCGTCAAGGCGCTCTGGATCTCGACGCCCGGCTCGGTCAGGTGCTTGGCCAGAGCCAGCGAATAGGGGCTGTCGACGCCGTTGCCGTCGAAGGCGATGGCGCCGGGGTCGGTCGCATAGGCGATCAGGACGCCGCCCGTGCCCATGCCGTCGGCCTTTGCGTCGACTGGCGCCAGGCCGGCGCCGAGCGAGCGGCTCTTCGGCAGCGCCGCTGCCAGCGTGCGTGCCAGCGGATTGTCGCGGCAGGCGTCGAGGATGATGATGCCGACGGCCGGATCGGCCGGCAGCGCCGCCATGAACTCGTCGATCTGCACGGTGCGGGTCTTGAGATAGGCCGGCGACGTCAGCTCGGCATCGACCGGGATGAGGTAGTTCCTGCCGTCGACCTGCATGCCGTGCCCGGCATAGTAGATGACGGCAAGGTCGGCATTGTAGGACTCTTCGGTGAATTTGCTGATCAGGCTGTGCATGCCGGCATTGTCCTGGTCGACGCCTTCGATCACCTCGAAGCCGGCGTTGCGCAGCGTGGACGCGATAAGGCGGGCGTCGTTCGCCGGGTTGGGCAAAACGACGGCATTGACATATTTGCTGTTGCCGATGACCAGCGCGACGCGCTTGCTGTCGGGCGTGGCGGCCTGGGCGCCGAACGCGGTGTGGAACAGCAGGATCAACCCGCCCAGAATGATGGCGAACGCTTTCATGGATCAGCCCTCCGCCCCTTGGGGCGCGTTATCGATGTCTGCGCATGCTGAGTGTCGTAAGCGACAACGTCGCTTCTGCCAAAATAGTCTCTTGAGCGTCTGTGATCTCGACCACAGATTTGGTTCACGAGGGCCCGAAATTTCCTCTGTGAGCATTCGCTAAATTACCATTGGCGGGCCGGAAAACCAATCGGCCCATCCAGCCATGCGAGGTTTGGTGAACCGGCTAGTTCCTCAAACAGAAGTTTTGACCGGTTGGTTAGTGTACGTTGGCAGACCCCGTGCCTTGGCGATTGGCCGAGACGCCTATCGCGGTCGTCATCCACGGGCGGAGCAAGGAGCGAAGCGACGCGCGCAGACCCGAGGATCCATGCCGTGACTTTGAAGCCCCGCAGCGGTCCAGAATTCTGCACCGTTGCACACTTCGGTCCAGGTAACGGCATGGATTCCAGGGTCTGCGCGCGTCGCTTCGCTCCTTGCTCCGCCCTGGAATGACGAGGTTCA
>NZ_RZRX01000401.1:0-3629 GCF_003997405.1 Mesorhizobium sp. M2A.F.Ca.ET.042.01.1.1 | reverse complement strand
TTGCGTCAAAACAAAGGGATAGAGCGGTTCGCCCTTCCGTGAAACGGTGAAACGCTCTAGGCAGGAATCGGGTGGGAGGCACTGCCGCCAAAGCATAATTTCCGGACATCGCCACCGGAGATTTTGCCATGAGCATCCAGTTCAAAGCCTTGCCGACCGAAGCCGTGCGCGCCTTGCAGCGGGGAGGGCCCGATGCCTATGGCCTCACCCCGGAGCACCGGATTTCCGACGGCGACGGCGTGCCCTGCAGGCACTGCCTGAAGAACGTCGCCGAGGGTGAAGGCTATCTGATCGTGGCCTACCGGCCGTTCCCGGAACTGCAGCCCTATGCCGAGACCGGCCCGATCTTCCTACACGCCGATGAATGCGAACGCGCCGCCGACGGGGAGGCGCTGCCGGAAATGCTCGCAAGCAGCGACTATATCGTCAGGGGCTATGGCAAGGACGATCGCATCGTCTATGGCAGCGGCGCGGTCACGCCGACGGGCGATATCGCAGCCCGCGCGACGACACTGCTTGAGCGCGACGACATCGCCTACATCCACGACCGCTCGGCGCGGAACAATTGCTATCAATGCCGCATCGAGCGGGCCTGATCCCAAACCGATAACCCCCAAAAAGAAGCCCGCCGATGGTCAGGCGGGCCGTTGGAGGGTCTGACAGAAGCTGTCGGCAAGTGCTGCCAGGGCGGGATTGTCCGAACCCGGCAAGCAGCACAGACCGCCAGTAGCACTGCGTGTCTAGGCATCTTTCCCGCCGGGCGAATGTGAAGCATTTCACACGAGGGGCATAATGGCCGGAAGACGAAAAACCGAGCCTTCCAAACTGTCGTATTCCCGTCGTACTACCGCGCTACAAAACAATGGTTGATGATCAGTCGACCGCGGATGGACCGGCGGCAGATCGCAACATCGAGGAAGCGGGGCTTTTGCACCGCTTTTTTGTTGCCCGGATTTCTCGACGAACACGCTCGCGCGCAAAGAAAAGCCCGCCGGAATGACCGGCGGGCGACTGGATGAAGCTATGCGAGCCCGTCAGGCGGCAAGCACCGCTTTCGGCTCGACCATTTCGTAACCGAGCGCCTCGGCGACGGCGCGGTTGGTGATCTTGCCCTTATGGACATTGAGGCCGTTGCGCAGGTGATGGTCGTCGACCAGCGCCTTGAGGCCCTTGTCGGCGAGCTGCAGGCCGTAATGCAGCGTCGCGTTGTTGAGCGCGTGCGCCGAAGTGACCGGCACGGCGCCCGGCATGTTGGCGACGCAATAGTGGATGACGCCGTCGACCTCATAAGTCGGATCGGCATGCGTCGTGGCATGCGAGGTCTCGAAGCAGCCGCCCTGGTCGATCGCGACGTCGACCAGCACCGAGCCCTTCTTCATGCCGGAAAGCATCTCGCGGGTGACGAGCTTGGGCGCCGCGGCGCCCGGGATCAGCACTGCGCCGATGACGACGTCGGCCGAGAAGCATTCCTCTTCCAGCGCCTCGACGGTCGAGTAGCGCGTATGGACGCGACCGCCAAAAATGTCGTCGAGCTGGCGCAGGCGCGGGATCGAGCGGTCGATGATGGTGACGTCGGCGCCGAGGCCGGCCGCCATCTTGGCCGCATGCAGGCCGACGACGCCGCCGCCGAGCACGGTGACCTTGCCGGGCAGCACGCCCGGCACGCCGCCAAGCAGCACGCCGCGGCCGCCATTGGCCTTCTGCAGCGCGGTAGCGCCGGCCTGGATCGACAGGCGGCCGGCGACTTCCGACATCGGCGCGAGCAGCGGCAGGCCACCGCGATCATCGGTCACGGTCTCATAGGCAATCGCGGTGACGCCTGAGCCAAGAAGACCCTTGGTCTGCTCCGGATCCGGAGCCAGGTGCAGGTAGGTGTAAAGGATCTGGCCGTCGCGCAGCTGCACCCATTCATTGGGCTGCGGTTCCTTGACCTTGACGATCATGTCCGACTTGGCGAACACGTCGGCGGCCGTCTTGGCGATGGTAGCGCCAGCGGCGCGATAGGCATTGTCGTCGGCGCCGATGCCGGCGCCGGCACCGGTCTCGACCAGCACGTCATGGCCATGCGCGACATATTCGCGGACCGAGCCGGGCGTTAGGCCGACGCGATATTCATGGTTCTTGATTTCCTTGGGGCAGCCGACACGCATCTTTCTTCTCCTGTCCGCGCCTTTCAAAGGGCGCTCTCCCTGTCATTGGTGCATGCCATCAGCTCCGGAACGCCGCGCGATTTGGAGGCGACACGCAATAATCGCAGTCAACCACGAATCGTTCCGTATGTGTTTGCGAATGCACTTGCGGCAAGGATCGCTCTTCGATAATCGTTGCGCGAAATAGCCGAAAATTCGCAGGAACCACGAAAAATGCCGCTCGACAGGATTGATATCGCCATTCTGGAGACTTTGCAGAAGGATGGCCGGATACCCAACGCGGCGCTTGCCGAAAAGGTCGGCCTTTCGCAATCGGCCTGCTCGCGCAGGCTCGACAATCTCGAAAAATCCGGGACCATCCGCGGCTATCACGCCAGGCTGTCCAATTCCGCGCTCGGCCACCAGATGACGGCGATCGTCCACATATCGCTGTCGGGGCAATTCGAAAAGACGCTGTCGGACTTCGAGGCGGCGATCAAGCGCTGCCCGAACGTGCTCTCCTGCCATCTGATGTCTGGCGAATACGACTACATACTGCGCATCGCGGCGAAGGATCTCGTCGACTATGAGCGCATCCACAAGGAATGGCTGTCGGCGATGCCGCATGTGACCAAGATCAACTCGTCCTTCGCGCTGCGCGAGATCGTCGATCGCACGGCGGTCGGCTTGAGGCCGGAGATGGCTTAGGGTCTGGACTGATAACCAGTAGGAGGCAGCAGCTGCGATATGACAGAAAGAACTGCGCTCGCCGAGTCATTGCCGACAACCTCCGTCATCCGCATCTCGCGCGCCAGCTTCGATCCGGCTCGGTTTGCCAAGGTTGATGCCGCCAGCAAGAAAACCGCGCAGTACATCATCCCAGCCGTAAGACGGCTGCCGGGGCTGCTCCACTTTTATTCGGGCGTCTCGCCGAAAGGCGAGATGGTCCAAGTTAGCGTCTGGGATACCGACGAGCATGCGGCGCAACTCAACACCCTGAAGGAGATGGTCGTCGACGGCCGCAGGGACATGGAGGCGGTCGGCGTCACTTTCACGCCGATTTTCCACTATCCGATCGATTGGACCTGGACCGTTTAGGCTGGATTCGCCTCCGTCACCACGGTTGTCATCGCAATGTCGTGCGGCTGCGGGTAGATGGTGGGGATGCGCTGCAATTCATAGCCGACGCCGATCACCAGCGGCCTGAACGGCATGGCGGCCAGCGTGCGGTCGTAAAAGCCGCCGCCATAGCCCAGCCGATACTTGCCTGGATCGATGCCGACGATCGGCGAAATCACGATGTCGGGCAGGACGGGGTCGCCTTCGGCCGGGATCGGAATGTTCCAGACACCCTTTTCCAGCCGGTCGCCCGGTCTGTAGGCGCGAAAGATCAGCGGCTGACCCTTCTCGATGACGACAGGCAGCGCGGTGCGGCCGCCGCGCTCGTTGATAGAGGCCATCCAGCCGCGCAGATCCGGCTCGCCGCGAAACGGCCAATAG
>NZ_RZRX01000400.1:0-3647 GCF_003997405.1 Mesorhizobium sp. M2A.F.Ca.ET.042.01.1.1 | reverse complement strand
GTGTAGACCTGACGCAGGCTGGTCTTGTGGCGCAGCATCGTGTTGGTGGAATCGAGACGGATCCGCGCCAGCTGCAGCCGCCAGACCTTGTCGGCGGGCAGCGGTTCATAGGCTTGAGCGGCAGCCGTCGCTTCGCCGTTGCGCTGCAAGGCAAGGCGCACGCGCAAGGCAATCCCGTGTCCGTTGACGGTGTTCGACAGCACTTCGCCGACCCGGTCGGGATCGCAGGCGAAGCCGAGTTCGGCGGCGGACGCGTAAAGCCTGGCGAGGTGGCGCTCGAAGCGCAGGAAGCCGGAACCAGGCTCCCAGCGCATGGTCTCGATCAGCTCGAAGCCGGCACCGTTCCCGTCGCGAAGCGCGCTTTCAACAGACACTCCCGATACTCCTCCTCGGCGGTGGAATCGAAGACGACGCCGCCGCCGACATTGTAGACGGCCTCGCCGTCGGCAAAGAGCGAGATGGTGCGGATCGCCACCGAAAAACGCATCCTGCCGCCCGGCGCGGTCCAGCCGATGGCGCCGCAATAGACGTCGCGCGGCGCGTCTTCCAGCTCGTGCAGGATTTCCATGGCGCGGATTTTTGGCGCGCCGGTGATCGAGCCGCAAGGAAACAGCGCGGCGAAGACCTGGCGGATGCCGATATCGGGCAGCAGCTTCGCCCGCACACGGCTCACCATCTGGTGCACCGTCGGATAGGTCTCGATGCGGAACAGTTCCGGCACCTCCAGCGTGCCGACCTCGCTGATCAGCGAGATGTCGTTGCGCAGCAAATCGACGATCATCCGGTTCTCGGCCTGGTTCTTTTCGTCGTTGCGCAGGAAGGCTTTCAGCCGGGCATCCTCGGCCTTGGTCGCGCCGCGCGGCGCGGTGCCCTTCATCGGGTGCGTCTCGATCATGCCGTCGGCGTCGATCTCGAAGAACAGTTCGGGCGAGCGCGACAGAACGACCGGATCGCCGAGCGAGATCAGCGCGCCGTATTTGACCGG
The DNA here is from genome assembly GCF_003997405.1 of Mesorhizobium sp. M2A.F.Ca.ET.042.01.1.1. Lineage (NCBI taxonomy): Bacteria > Pseudomonadati > Pseudomonadota > Alphaproteobacteria > Hyphomicrobiales > Phyllobacteriaceae > Mesorhizobium > Mesorhizobium sp. M2A.F.Ca.ET.042.01.1.1. The sequence continues at coordinate 2,662 of NZ_RZRX01000400.1, read as the reverse complement.
CTGGCGCTCGGTCAGCGCGTCGAAGGCGGCAAGCGGATCGCCGGACCATTGCGCATGGACCGGGAAGGTAAGGTTGCCCTGGTAGCAGTCACCCTTGCGGATGTGATTGTGAAGGCGCGCGAAACGGCCGGCATAGTCCTCGGCGGACCATGTTGCCCTCGCATCGAAGATCGGGCCGTTGCTGGCGGGCCCGGCGCTTTGCGGCACCGCCTGGTCGACAGGCGCATCGAAGATCCCGAGGCAGACCAAGGGCGCGCGGCGGCCCTCGGGCAGCAGCGGCACCAGCTTCGGCTCGAGCAGGTACCCTGCTTCGTAGGAGAAATAGCCCGCCAGCCATTTGCCGGCGTCGGAAGCAGCCTGGGCTCGCTCGAGCGCCGGCGCGAACTCCTCCGCTGTGCGCGCGAGAATGATCTCGTGCGGCCGGTCGAACACCAACTGACGCGCGCTCTCGTCGTTGCGGAATATGGCTGCGGGCAGGGGCATGAGCCTCGGAAGCGGACAATTCAGTCGACCGCTCTATATGGGGGGCCGCCGACGCGCAATCGAGGGAACGGCGTTGGGCGGCGCAAAGGCGTCCGGTCGGTGAGGAAGTTGTTCGCTAGCTGATTTTGCAGGGATTGGCGGAAACGCCCGAACCTTCGTCATCCACGGGCAGAGCGGGAGCGAAGCGCGCACGTAGACCCGAGGATCCATTCCGTGGCCTCGCGCGAAGAATAAAGGCGGTGCAGAACGAAGACCTTTTTGCACCGCCGCAACGCTTGCAGGTCACGGAATGGATCCTATGGTCTGCGCTCGTCGCTTCGCTCCTCGCTACGCCATAGGATGACGAAAAAATGGGCGCCTGTGGCCGACCGTTGGCGAAACTGGCGGGCTGCTCAGGTGTTGCTTGCGATGCCAGCCGTCGGAAACTGCCTGACGAACTCAGCCTCGTCGCCGACGGCCAGCAGTTTCGCCTGCTCGATCCATTTCTCGCGCGCGATGCGGCCGTCGAAATTGAGCACCTCCTCGATGCGTTTGACATCGGCGTCGGTCCAGGCGGCGATCTGGGCGTAGGTGGTGACGCCCTGGCCCTTGAGCAGCCTTTCGTTGACAGGGCCGATGCCGATGAGGCGGCGCAGATTGTCGGCTTTGCCGGCCCCGGCTTTTGGCGCGGCAGCTTTCTTGGCGGGAGCGGCCGCCTTCTTCGGCGCGGCTGCCTTGGCCGCGGGCCTCGCTGCCGCAGTTTTCGTGGCCGCCGGCTTCTTCGCGGCGGCCGGCTTCGCCGCTGCCGATGTCGCGCTCGCCGGTGTCGAGATCAGCGCCGCGGGCGCCGGCGTGGCGGCCTTGTCGGCGCCGGCCTTGGGCGCGTCACGCAGCCGGCTTTCGAGATCGGCGCGGGCACGGCCGCAGGCATCGAGCTCGCCCTTCAGCCGGTCGCTGTCGGCGCGCAGCCTGTCGCGCTCGCTTCGGGTGCGATCAAGATCGCCACGCAGACTGTCGAGCTCGCCGCGCAGGCGACCCCAGATGAACCAGCCAACCAGGATACCCACAACGAACGCCAGGAGCATGTAGAAGAAAGTGCTCATTTCCCTCTCCAGTCCGATCCGTCGGCCGCGGCTGGGAGGGCGCGCTTGCCGCCAAGGATCGTCAAAGGTTCCGTGTTCGGTGGAACCGCCGGCTTCAATCGAGCCATCGGCGTTTCGGTCTTGTCCGGACCGACGGCCATCATCGCATTCGCCGTAGCGGAGCAGCAGGCATCTCTGGCCTGCGCAATGCGTCCGGCTGAGCTTGAGGCCGGACGCTATCATATGGCTTGTCGAAAGCCAGTTGAAAATGCGCCGGAGAGTTATTCAAGAACAGCTATTTAGGCAAGAATAGAGTCCGGATAATATGCGTCTTTGCTAAACTATAGCTGCCGATGAAGGCTTCGTTGCTGTTCACTTGTCCAGCGCCTCCAACTCGTCGATCAGCGAACCGATCACGCCGAGGCCGATCTGCCAGAACGCGGGATCGGTGGCGTCGAGGCCGAAGGGCGCCAGCAACTCGGAGTGATGCTTGGTGCCGCCGGCGCGCAGCATCTCGAAATACTTCTCCTGAAATCCCCGCTCGGCATTCTGGTAGACGGCGTAGAGCGAGTTCACCAGGCAGTCGCCGAAGGCATAGGCATAGACATAGAAGGGCGAATGGATGAAGTGCGGGATATAGGTCCAGAAGACCTCGTAGCCGTCGCGCAACTTGATTGCCGGCCCCAGGCTCTCGGCCTGCACCTCGAGCCAGAATTCACCCAACCGGTCCGAGGTCAGCTCGCCGTTCTTGCGCTCGGTATGCACCTTGCGCTCGAACTCGTAGAAGGCGATCTGGCGCACGACCGTGTTGATCATGTCCTCGACCTTCTGAGCGAGCATGGCCTTGCGCTCGCGTCTGTCACTGGTCTGTTCGAGCAGCGAGCGGAAGGTCAGCATTTCGCCGAAGACGGAGGCTGTCTCGGCCAGCGTCAGCGGCGTCGAGGCCATCAGCGCGCCCTGGCCCGCGGCCAGCACCTGGTGCACGCCATGGCCGAGCTCGTGCGCCAGCGTCATCACGTCGCGCGGCTTGCCCATGTAGTTGAGCAGCACGTAAGGATGCGCCGACGGCACTGTCGGGTGGGCGAAGGCGCCGGGCGACTTGCCCGGCCGCACCGGCG